>NZ_JBFUIO010000084.1:0-10314 GCF_056401835.1 Paenisporosarcina sp. P4_D4
CAATTATACTGTCTGTATGGTCAAGATATGAGAGGTTTAAACAAAAAAGACTAAGAATATTCATAAGCTACCCTTTCACTTCATTGAACGGCTATCTCTTAAACGATCTACAGCTTCATCGCTTCTCTTAAATAAATCCCTTGTATACAATGATGGTGAAGTTCGTGGAGCTGTTCGAGTAGCCTTCTCTCGTAAAAAAGGAGACTTAACCTTACCTCTGCGTCTTTTAGCTACAGTTACTACCATACCTTCTGTTGTACTTGTACGCTCTACCATTTTCTCCACTCCTTTACTATCATTTACCCTTATTCTATCAAACTTATACTTTTTTATCTATAATGTTGACCACTTAAGAAACTCACTCTTCAAGTGGTTTTTTTAACCAACTATGTATCATAGAAAGATTAATAATATGATCTATATCAATATCCAAAACATGTTCCTTTTCCGATTCAATAGAAATGACTACTGGAAATATTTTTTCGAGATATGGAATGAGGACGGTATGCTTGTCTATATGAACGACTACTTTCTCATTTATGGAATTCATTTGTTCATCCGTAATATTAACTCCAAGAATTGTACCTACTTCTTGCCTAAAGAAATTATCATTGTTTTTCTTGAATACCGTGATATTTTGTCTGCAAGTTTCTCCATAGGAATATAAAAAATCTTCTAAACTCTCCTGATAATTCTCAATTTCATGCCATTCTTGAGTTTCAAAAGAAGATATTTGCATCCTGTCCAATATATCTGTGAATTGCAAACTTCTATTTTGTGTTTGAACAATAACCTTCTGCATTTCCTCATTGATGCTTTCCACATCATTGATTTGTTCCATTTCAGCTCCGCCGATTTTCTTAATAGTTGGAGTTAAAAACAAGGCTAAATCAACAAAGATGAACATCCCTGCTAACAATGTGTATCGTTGCCATTCTTGCACATTAAAACCAGTCTGATTAAGCAACAGCACAACCCCAATAATGAAAAGGAAATACCATGTTCTCCGCAAATTTTGTTTATGCTTCTTAAAAAATCCTTCAAATGCCCAACTTATGTATAGAATTACCGCCGCAAAGCCAATAAGAATGAACCACTTGTTTTTTTGGGTAAAGGAGAGAATTGAATCGCCCCATATCAGCTTTACCAAAAACAGAACTATTATAAGAATTATTGGTCCTAGAACCTTTTTGTTGAGGAGATTCTTGTACCATCTATTTGATTCCAGTTGATTTTCTAACATGATTCACCCCCACCTAATTTTACCATAATTTACGTATAGAGACTCCATAAGTGATGTAATATTCCTTCTATTTGCAAATTAAATAATATTAATGTTAGGAGAAAGTTTTCTATTATATTGGTTCTCTTCCGATACTCATCTTTCCACTATCAATTAAGTAAAACCTAAGACAAAACCCACTTTGAGCGTCAACTCAAAGTGGGTTTTCTAATTGGCAAAACGTTGCAATTGGTTCAGCATATTTTCTTTACGTAAGATCGCTTCCTGATGCTGTCCGAATAAATCAAAATGTGGATAAGCTTCCTTGTAGTCGATCCAYTCAGCCTTCAAGCCATATTGCTTTCCCCACGTAATCAATCGTTCTACGTCTGCGCAACCGACTTTCGTAACCGTCTTGCATCCCGGGAATCGGTCATCCAGCCAGTAATGCGTCAAAAATGCGATCTCGCCTCTGCTGACTGCTTCTTTCCATGCCGTCAACTCGTCGCGTTTCAATCCAAAAGCCATCAGCTCTTCACCTTGGCGATTTCTGCATATGTAGCGTCCCACTCTGCATTCACTTTTTTAAGCGATACAGGTCGGAATGTTTCTTTTTTCACCAAAACATGTTCTGACTTTGCTGTTGCTGCTACCGTTCCATCCTCATGTAAGATCTCGTAACCATAGGTTGTTCGAAGTTTACCATGAGACTCAACCCATGTGCGAACAGTTGCTTTCTGACCATATTTCAACGACGCTTTATATTGGATACTCAAATCGATCACTGGTGATAAATAGCCTTCACTTTCCAGTCCGGCATACGTGTAGCCTAAATCTTCAATCAGGCTGGTTCTTCCGATTTCCATCCATACCAAGTAGTTGGCATGGTAAACGACACCCATTTGGTCTGTTTCGGCATAACGGATTTCAATTTCTTTTTCACTGACAAACATCTTGCTCACCTCTTGCACCATTATACAAAATTGAGCAAGAAAAAGCAGTTACACGACTTTCAAGGCTGATAGTTGTTTCTTATCAATTTTTCCGACATGCGTTTTCGGCAGTTCTGGTAACACCACAAATTTTTTCGGGATTTTATAGCCTCCTAAAAATAGACGGCAATGGTCGGTCAATTGAGTTTCTTCAAATAGAGCAGGGTCACTCAATGAAATGAATGCGGTAACGACTTCTCCCCACTTCTCATCCGGGAGTCCGATGACAGCCGCTTCTCTGATTGTACGATGCAGGAGTAGACAATGTTCGATTTCCTGAGGATAGACGTTCTCCCCACCGGTTACGATCATGTCTTTTTTTCGTCCGACAATATACGTATCACCGTCTGCATCAATTTTCGCCAGATCCCCTGTTTTCAACCACTCGTTTTGCATCGTAGCTGCGGTTTCTTTGTCATTTCGCCAGTAGCCCCTGAAAACATGCCTCCCGCGAATCCAAAGCTCCCCGACTTCCCCGATTAATGCGGGTTGATGGTCTTTCGTGACAATCAAAGTATCTACAAATTGCATGCTTTTGCCAACTGATCCTCTTTTGACTTTGGCCACTTTGACATCTATAACAAAATTATTTGGTCCCGCTTCTGAAAGACCATAGCCTTCTCTAAAAGGTAATCCTTTGTTTTCAAATTGTTCATATACCGTAACCGGACACGGAGCGCCACCTGATAAAAACACTCGGACATCAGGAAAATCATGTTTCTTGAACGTCTCTGACTGTGTCATCAATTCATACATCGTTGGTACGAATAAGGAAATGGTTGCTTTTCGTTTCAGAATTTCGTTCAATGCTTGTTCTGCATCAAATCGATGACCGATGACCACTGTTCCCCCTGCCATCAGGATTGGGATAGACAAAGCATTCAATCCCCCTGTATGGAACAAAGGCATATAGTTGACAGTGCAATCTCGTTCCGACAACCCCCAGCTAACAATTGTGTTCAACGCATTCCAGTTGACGTTGTGATAAGACAGGAGTACTCCTTTTGGTTTCCCTGTCGTACCTCCTGTATAAATCATCATCCACGGTTCATCTGCCGAAAAAGATTGGATAGAGTGCATTTCGAATACACATGGTTCATTATTGAAAGGTACTTCCCTATTCATGACTTTCTTGCCATCAAATGAAAGTGCTATGTTTTCGTATAAATCATCCGTTATTAGGATTGATGGTTCACAATCTTCCAGAATATCGTTGAGTTCATGATGGCTTAATCTGAAATTCAAAGGTACATATATATAACCTTTCAATCCACAGGCAAATAAGATGGCCAGCAGCTCAGGGTGATTGGCAGCAAGTATCRCCACACGGTCCCCTTGTTGCAACTTCTCTTCCGTTAATCGTTGTACCCACTGTTCAATGAGACGCGCAAATTGAGCATACGTCCATTGCTGGTCACTATCGATATCAACACAGGCAAGACGGGAGGGTGCCAATAGTGCTCGTTTTAAAAACCAGGATTGATCATTATACATACGTACCCTTCCTTTCTTACATCATAATGCCACCGTCAACATGCAGAACATGCCCATGAACATAATCCGATTCTGACGATGCGAGAAATAAATAGGCATTAGCAATATCTTTCGGTACAGCCAATCGTTGCAATCCAACAATCGATCTCATTTGGTCAATGATTTTATCAGGCATTTTCTCGACCATTGCAGTCAAGGTGAATCCGGGTGCCACAGCATTGACATTGATGCCTTTGCGTCCCAATTCTTTTGCCCACGATTTGGTCATCCCTACGACTGCTGCTTTTGAAGCGGCATAATTGGTCTGTCCAACATTCCCATATACACCACTGACTGAAGAAGTATTAATAATTTTCCCTTTTCCTTTTTCGATTAAGTGTGGCAATACGCTTTGTGTACAGTTAAAGACGCCCGTTAAATTGACATCAAGAACCCTCTGAAAGTCAGCAATGTCCATTTTCGCAAGCATCGCATCTCTGGTGATGCCGGCATTATTCACCAAAATATCAATGCCTCCGTAAATTTCAACCGCTTGTGCGACCATGTGCTGGACACTGTCGCGATCCGCCACATCGACTTGAACGAACGTGACATCATAGCCTTGCTCTTTTAACTCTTCCGCTGCTTTCACTCCGGTAGATTCATCATAATCTGCTAGAATGACACGAGCTCCTTCTTGGGCGAAGCGCTCGACTGATGCGTAGCCGATTCCATTTGCCCCACCAGTGATAATCGCAACTTGCTTATCTAAACGCATATAGTAGCCTCCTAACCTAAAAATTCTTCGATTCGTTGTGTCAGTTGCGGCAAATCATCGATGAGCGGTGAATGCCCTGTATTAGTTAATGGAATATAAGTGGCGTTTTCCCCAAGGTCTTCCACGATTTCCTGTGTCATCTCTTCAGATACAACATAGTCACGATCGCCTCTTAAAATTAGTACTGGAATGGTGACATCCTTGGATTGATTTGTGCCTTGACTTAGCCCGTTATGAACATTGCTGATATTGAACGTGTTTAATGAATGGTAAACGTCCGCCAAATTGCGTTGCGTCAGCATATCCGATACATATTCATCGTATTTTTTCTCGTCAGGCTGTTTATGTGTATAAATCAGTGCATTCCAGAGTCCTTTTAGTCCTTCACGGTTTTGCGTATCATATAATCCTTGTACGGCTTTTGTTTTTCCTGCATCATTTTCCACTTCTTCGATAGATTGAAGACGAGTTTGCAAATCGGGTGTTCCATCTGCCTTTGTCCCGGAGAATGGATACCCACGGGTTGAAGCGGAAGCAAGCAGGACGAGTTTCTCACAGTATCTTGGGTTGTCAGCGACAAATTGCATACAGATTGCCCCCCCTGTGGACCAGCCGACTAAATGAAATGTTTCAAGTCCGAGTGCATCCACGAAACCTCTCAAGTCAGCGGCAAAATCAGCTATTCCTTGAACACGAGTATGGTAACTTGATTCCCCGAAGCCTCTCAGGTCCAGCGCATACAGTTTATATTTTGGATCCAGAGCATCAATCAACACATCCCAGTGCAGAGAAGAAGTCATATTTCCATGAACGAGGACGACAACTTGCTCTCCACCGTAACGTTCACGGTATGAAATCGTTTCGCCATTGTCGAGTAAAATTTTTTGCATTGCCATATTAAATCTCCCCCTATTCAGAACCCCATTTGATTGTTGTTGCTCCCCACGCATAGCCGATACCAGCACTAACCAATACGACAATATCTCCTTTTTGAAGCTTTCCTTGTTGTTGTGCGAGCTGCAAAGAAATGATTTGATCCATTTGGCCAATATGACCGTATTCATGCAAGTAAATGGACTGGTCTTCCGTTAACCCCAGTTCATTGAGCACGTAGTCATGTGCTGATTTTTTCATGTGGAGCATGGCAACGTAAGAAATATCTTGTTCTGTATATCCGCTCTTCGACAAAGAGTGTCGGATGACCTTCAAAAAGTTTTGCATTGATTTTTGTTCCAGACGTTTTTTCATTCCTTCTGGATCGGTGACATCGAGTCGATAAGAGCCCGACGACAACACTTCATTCGTCAGTGGCATTTTCGTCCCTCCGACTGGTACCACGACATCTTCCGAAAAGGATCCATCGGTCATGATATCCGATTCAAGCAAAATATTGTGGCCATGATTCTTTTTCAAAATCATCGCGCCACCTCCCGCTCCGAGATTGAACATGAAGCGGGTCCGCTCGTTTGTATAATCGATGAAATCCCCATTTCGGTATCCACCTGCAAGCAGGACTGTGTCGATAGAATCGTCTGCAAGCATCAAACTTTGAGCCAATTTAAGTGCCAGTATGGTTGTGCCGCAACGCAGTGCGATATCAAACCCCCATGCATGAAATGCGCCGATTTCTTCCTGTGTTTTAATGGCTGCGGTCCATAGTGGGTATTCCTTATGCTCTTCGCCTATATAGATCACGCAGTCAATTGATTTAGGATCGACATGACCTCTGTCTAAAGCATCCTTTGCTGCCCAGATACCCATCTGAACCGTATGATCGTCAGGACCTGGAATCGGTTTTTTCGTAATGCCCATCTTATCTTTGACTACCTGTAAAGGTACCCCTGAGGCTAAAGAGATTTCTTCTGCTGTCATGGAATGAGTAGGTATGTAAAGACCTGTGCTGACGATACCAATTTGCATTACAATCCCTCCGTGCCGGACGACGACTTTTCAAGTACTGCGGGGTTTTTTCGTTTGTGAATTGCTTGTCGGACGGTTCCCACAATACCTAAAGGGAAGAATATTACCGCTAGGATATAGACAATTCCGAAGAAAATGATCCATCGTTCAAAAATCGGATAGTCCTTAGCCATTCCGGATAAATAATGTTGAGATAATTCGATTACACCAGCTCCAATAATTGGACCGATCAATGTCCCGACGCCTCCGATAATGGTCATGAGCAACGCGTCCAGCGTGATATCCATCGTCAATACACTTGTATTCACGAATCGTAAACTTACCGCATATAAAGAACCAGCCAAACTTGCCACAATGCCAGCTACTACGGAGGCAATCACTTTATAGTGTAGGGTTTTGAATCCGAGTGATTTTGTTTCCTGCTCGTTTTCGCGTACCGCTACCAGCACTTGACCCATCGGAGATTGCACAAATCTTCTTAATAACAAATACACCACAACAAGGCACACGAGTGTAACGAGATAGAAAACCATACGATCTTTGAAGAATTCCGGTGCGCGGAACGTGAAACCATCATTTCCTGATGTCAGACTGCGCCATTTTTCTGCTAGTACGAGAAATAATCCAGATACAGCAAGTGTCAGCATGGCAAAGAAATGACTTTTCAGACGCAGTGTCATCAAACCGACAATAAAGCTGACGACACCTGCGAGGAACATGCCGGTTGCGATTGATAATATGAAGACACCGATGGTCGGTTCCATCCGGTCCAGCATGACAGCGGTGGTATAGGCACCCATTCCAAAGAACATTGCGTGTCCGAATGAGACGATGCCTGTATAGCCAAGTAAAATGTCATAACTCATGGCCAAAATTGAAAAGATGAAAATTTGCGTCAATAATATTGTCCAAGTCCTGGAATCCGTTACAAAAGGGAAGATGAACAACACAATCGCGATAATGGATAGAAAAATATTGTTCCACTGAAATTTACTTGTCATGTCTTCACCCCTTTGCCTTGAATAATCCTTGCGGACGGAATATTAATACGACGGCCATCAGCATCATGTTGACGGCTAACGAAAGTGATGGCACGTAATACGCCATAAAGCTTCCAGCTAAGCCTACTAAAATTGCTGCAAGCAGTGATCCTGGAAAACTGCCCATCCCTCCGATAACCACGACAATGAAACCTAAGATGGCAAATTCCATGCCCATCTCTGCATAAATCACTCCTGAATACGGAGCCATCAGTGCCCCTCCGAGTGCTGCTAATGCAGCTCCGGCGATAAAGACATACAGAAATACATTTTTGATGTTGATTCCCAGTGTCTGCACCATTTCTTTGTTCATGACACCTGCGCGAACGATCAAGCCGATTTTTGTTTTCTTTAAGATGTATTGGAAAATCCCGAAAATCAGGAAACCAACCACAATGATGAAAACTCGGTATTTAATAATGATGACATCCCCAATTTCCCAGCTTCCCACTAAGTAGGGCGGAGTTTTTGCTGGAAGCTGATTAGGACCGAACACGACTTTCAAAAGCTCAGTTAAAACAAGCATGAATCCTAACGTTATTAAGATTTGTTGAATATGATTGCCATAGACAGGTGTGATGATCAATTTTTCCGTAATGAATCCGAGAATGATTCCCGTCCCGATTGCTCCGAGAATCGCCAGGCCAAAACTGTCTGTCAACGCATAAAACCAAACGGACGAGTAGGCTCCCCAGGCAAATAACCCTCCATGTGCAAAGTTAAGTACGTCCATCAAACCGAAAGTCAAGGTCAAGCCGGCAGCAAGAAGGAAAATTAACATGCCAGTGGCTAGCCCATTGATGGTTAAATTCAAGAGTAGTTCCATGACTGATCCTCCTTATCCGATTCCTAAATATTTTCGTTTCACTTGCTCGTCTTGGATTAATTCCTGCATTAGACCTGTCTGGACCGTTTTCCCGTCATCGAGGAGTGTATATGTATCACCGATTCGACTTGCCATCATAAAGTTCTGTTCGACCAAGACAATCGTTGTATGTTTTTTCATATCAATAATGGCTTCCATCACTTTTTCAATGACAATGGGAGCAAGACCTTTAGATGGTTCGTCAATCAGTAGCAACTGACTGTTTCCAACAAAAGCTCTAGCCATCGCAAGCATTTGCTTTTGACCACCTGACAAATGACCTCCGTCTTTTTTCCAGAATTTTTTCAAATCCGGAAAGAGGTTTAAGACATAGTCCTGTTTGGCCAAAGTGGCTTCATCATCTTTACGCATGGCCACTTTCATGTTTTCTTCAACAGTCAATGCGCCAAATATCCCCTGATCTTCTGGTACATAGCCAATGCCTGTATTCGCGATCCCATGTGTCGGTTTTTTGGTGATATCCTGACCTTTGAACGTGATTTGTCCTTTTGAAGCGGGAGTCAGTCCAAGAATGGTTTTCAACGTCGTCGTTTTTCCAGCCCCATTACGACCTAGCAATACGCTGACTTCTCCTTCTTTTGCTTCAAACGAAATGCCTTGTAAAATATGATATTGCCCGATATGGGTGTGGACCCCATCAACTTTGAGCATGGTGTTCATTGTAGGAGCCTCCTAAATAAGCATTTTGCACTGTTTCATTTTGCATAATTTCTTCTGGTGTGCCGTCTGCCAGAAGCGAGCCATTGAACAGCACCATAATGGAATCCGATAAATCCAGAATCATATCCATTTTGTGTTCAATCAGCAAGATTGTTTTATTCTCCTGTTGCTTTATCCGTTTGATGACTTCTAGAATGGCTGGTACTTCTTCGAGTGACATGCCTGCAGTCGGTTCGTCCAACAATAATACTTCGGTATCCAAAGCTAGCAGCATTGCAATTTCTAGTTTGCGTTTTTCACCATGGGACAATTGACTGGCTATCGCTTGTTTCTTGTTCAACAGCAAGACGACTTCGAGCAATTGTTCTGCTTTTTCAATAAGAGAAGGGTACGCCTTGATATGGCGTAACATTTGATAGCGAATTTTTTCTTTTGATTGCACCGCCAGGCGTACGTTTTCGAGAACAGTCAGGTTGGGAAATACATTCGTGATTTGAAAAGATCGACCTAACCCTTTTCGTGTGCGGTCAACAGAAGAAAATCGGGACATGTCTTCATTTTTGAAATATACTTTCCCTTCGGTTGGCTTTAATTCACCACTAATCAAATTGAAAAAAGTGGTTTTTCCCGCTCCATTCGGTCCGATGATGGATTTGAAATGTTTTTCAGGCATTTCAAAATTGACGTGATCCACGGCTGTATGTCCACCAAAACGGATGGTCAAGTTTTCGGTTCTTAAAATCGTTGTCATCGATGTTCATCCTTTCTTCTGTCTCTCTCCACATGCAGGAATGAATCCTGAACGTGGAGAGAGACAGACCTGTTAAAACAGGCCGTCTCCACGTGTTATTTGTTTTGAATTGGTGGTTCCGTTTCCTCTGGTGACAATTCACGAATTAACACCGGCACTGGATACGGTACGCCATCTTGTTTTTCAAGTTTGATAGAGTACAATGCTTGTAACGCCTGGTGATCTTCATCACGGAACGTCATCTTGCCTTTAGGCGTTTCGAACGACATACCTTCCATAAGGTCGATTAGCTCTTTACTATCCACATTGCCTTCTGATTTTTTCAACGCTTCGACTATTGCAATCGCCGCTGACATACCACCTGGGGTGAATAGGTCAGGAACTTCCCCGTTAAAGCGTTCTTTATGTTTCTCTACTAACCAATCATTCACATCATTTTTTGGTAATGTGTGATAGTAAACAGAGAACCCTTCCATGCCTACCAATGGCTCCATAATGGACAACGCTGGGATATCAGGTGCACCCGTTGAAATTTTGATGCCTTTTTCCTGAAGTTTTAAATCGGCAATTTGATTCCAAGGTGAGTTTGCTC
>NZ_JBFUIO010000085.1:0-9767 GCF_056401835.1 Paenisporosarcina sp. P4_D4
AGGAATAACAGTCTTACCACTCGTCAAGATGAAAATATTAAAATTGAGTAATTTGCATGCACTTAATAAAAGTCAATTGACACATGCGTAATTGTTTTTTATAATTCTAACAAATGAATGAAAACGTTGATGGAGAAAGTACATTTGAGAAGCTTGCAAAAGAAAGAGGTTCCTTGGCTGAAAGAACCTTCAAGTGGATGTTATGGAAAGCTACTCCTGAGTGCAGCTAATCACTGCCGTAAGCCGCGTTAAGGCATAATCGAGAGACAGCAAATTCGTTTGCTGTAACTAGGGTGGTACCGCGAATTGAAGCCTTCGTCCCTTTTTTAGGGATGAGGGCTTTTTCTATTGTCTTAGCTTTAAGGACCAGCTCTTCCCCGTTGCGCCAGCAGGCTTCTTGACTCACGACTCAAAAGGTCAGTGTCTAGTTTTACAGGCCAATCCGCTCTTAAGCTTCACATCTTCATTCGAAAACTCGTTTTCGGATTCAGATGCTCCAGCACCAGAGTCGGATTAGAGCGCCCTGTTCAACATTTCATGGTGTCAAGCTGACAGCGCTTTATGCTTTTAAAATTGAAGGAGGAATACTTGATGAAAACTGCAGCAGAAATCCGACGCATGTACTTAGACTTTTTCATTGAAAAAGGCCATGCTCTAGAACCAAGTGCACCACTTGTACCAATTAACGATAACTCACTACTTTGGATCAACAGTGGTGTGGCAACGTTGAAGAAATATTTTGATGGACGTGTAATTCCTGACAATCCACGCATCACGAATGCACAAAAATCAATCCGTACGAATGACATTGAAAATGTCGGTAAAACGGCTCGTCATCATACATTCTTTGAAATGTTAGGAAACTTCTCGATCGGTGAATACTTTAAAAAAGAAGCGATTCACTGGGCTTGGGAATTTCTAACGGATAAGAAATGGATCGGATTTGATCCGGAATTGTTATCAATCACAGTTCACCCAGAAGATGAAGAAGCATACGCAATCTGGCGCGACGATATCGGAATTCCAGAAGCTCGCATCATCCGCTTAGAAGGGAACTTCTGGGATATCGGAGAAGGTCCAAGTGGTCCAAACTCGGAAATCTTCTACGACCGTGGCGAGGACTATGGCAACGACATGACGGATCCGGAAATGTATCCGGGCGGAGAAAACGACCGTTACTTGGAAATCTGGAACTTGGTGTTCTCTGAATTCAACCATAACCCAGATCACACGTATACGCCGCTTCCAAAACAAAACATCGATACGGGTATGGGTCTTGAACGTATGGCATGTGTCGTGCAAAATGTACCAACGAACTTCGATACAGATCTATTCATGCCGATCATTCGAAAAACCGAAGAAGTATCGGGTAAAACGTATGGCAATGGTGGTGCAGATGATTTAGCGTTTAAAGTCATTGCAGACCATACACGTACGGTTGCTTTTGCAATTGGTGACGGAGCACTTCCTTCAAATGAAGGCCGCGGCTATGTATTGCGTCGATTATTACGCCGTGCAGTACGTTTTGGTAAAAATCTAGGAATTGATCGTCCATTCATGTTCAACCTAGTACCGATTATTGGCGAAATCATGAAAGACTTCTATCCGGAAGTCGAAGCGAAACAAGATTTCATTATGCGCGTTATTAAAAATGAAGAAGAGCGCTTCCACGAGACATTACAAGACGGCCTTGGCATTTTGTCTAATGTTATTTCAACGCAACAAGCAGCTGGACTGTCAATCATTCCAGGAAGCGATGCTTTCCGTTTGTACGACACATACGGTTTCCCTGTCGAGTTGACGGAAGAATATGCAGAAGAAGTAGGCATGACCGTTGACCATGAAGGCTTCAAAGCTTCACTGGAAGCTCAGCGTACACGTGCTCGTTCAGCTCGTAAAGATGTTGATTCCATGCAGGTGCAGTCAGAAGTATTAGGGAATATTAAAGAAGAAAGTCAATTTATTGGTTACGATAAAATGGCCGTTTCTTCAAAAGTTCTGGTTATTGTAAAAGACGGAGAGCTTGTCAAGCTTGCACAAGAAGGCGATGAAGTAAAAGTCGTACTTGACCAAACGCCTTACTATGCAGAAAGTGGCGGACAGATTGCCGATCACGGAACAATTGAAAATGATTTATTCAAAGGATTTGTGAAAGATGTCCAAAAAGCACCAAATGGTCAAAATCTTCATACCGTAGTGATTGAATCAGGAGAGCTTTCAGTTGAAGCTGATGTAACAGCAACAGTCGATCAGACAATGCGCAAATCAACGGTCAAAAACCATACAGCGACACATTTATTGCATCAAGCGTTAAAAGATGTGCTTGGAACACATGTTAATCAAGCAGGTTCTTACGTTGGTCCTGATCGCTTACGTTTTGACTTCTCTCATTTCGGTCAAGTAACAAAAGAAGAATTGTTAACTATTGAACAACAAGTGAACGAGAAAATTTGGGAAGACATTCAAGTAGTTACAGGCTATCATGGCATCGATGAAGCGAAACAAATGGGTGCGATGGCACTGTTCGGTGAAAAATATGGCGATATCGTAAGAGTCGTTTCAATTGATCAATACTCACTTGAACTTTGTGGTGGATGTCATGTAAGCAATACGTCACAAATCGGCTTCTTCAAGTTAGTAAGTGAAAGCGGAATTGGCGCAGGTACACGTCGTATCGAAGCAGTTACAGGCAAAGCCGCATACCAGCTTGTTAAGGAAGAAGAGAGTATCCTAGAAGAAGCAGCTGCAGCTTTGAAAGCAAATACAAAAGATGTAGTGGCTCGTGTTCAAGGCTTACAACAGGAACTTCGCCAAGTTCAACGTGAAAATGAATCATTATCAGCAAAAATTGCAAATAGCCAAGCATCTTCCATTTTGGAGAAGGCTCAGCAAATTGATGGTGTAACGGTATTGTCTGCACGTGTTCAAGCAAAAGACAACAACCAACTGCGTCAAATGATGGATGATTTAAAAACGAAGATGAATGAAGCAGTTATCGTCCTTGGAGCTTCAGAAGGCGACAAGGTAATGTTAATTGCTGGTGTCACAAGTGATTTATCGGGTGGAAAATATCATGCTGGAAATATCGTGAGAGTTGTTGCCGAACAGTGCGACGGCAAAGGTGGCGGTCGTCCCGATATGGCAATGGCTGGTGCGAAAGATTCGTCGAAACTTGATGGAGCTTTACAATCTGTGTATGATTATGTCAAATCCGTTTAATAAAAAGTTGAAATCGGTTATACTTAACAAGTAACAAAAATATGCTTGTACAAGACAATCAGATTTTACTCCGAAAGCGAGGTGCTGATCATGAGTTCATTTGACAAGACAATGAAGTTTAATTTTCCGGAAGAGTCCATGGAACAAGAAGTGAAGCAAGTTATGCTTCATGTCCATTCGGCGCTTGAAGAGAAAGGGTATAACCCAATCAATCAAATTGTCGGCTACTTACTTTCGGGTGATCCGGCATATATTCCTCGCCACCAGGATGCACGAAATTTAATCCGTAAGCTTGAACGTGATGAAATCTTAGAAGAACTTGTAAAGTTCTACATCAAGAAGAATAACGAGGCATAAGTTATGAGAGTAATGGGCTTGGACGTTGGGACGAAAACAGTAGGTGTTGCAATCAGTGACGCTTTCGGTTGGACCGCCCAAGGGATCGAAACCATCAAAATTGATGAAGCAAATGAAAAGTTCGGATTGGAACGTATTGCCGAGTTGATGAAGTTGCACGAAGTATCATCGTTTGTGGTAGGATATCCGAAAAACATGAACAATTCGATTGGACCACGTGCCGAAGCGTCTGAACGCTACGCGGAATTATTACGTCAAACGTTTGAAAAACCCGTTTATCTTTGGGATGAACGCTTAACGACATCCGCTGCGGAAAAAATGCTTATCAGTGCTGACGTCAGTCGGAAAAAACGTAAAGAAGTCATTGATAAAATGGCTGCAGTTATGATTTTACAAGGCTATCTAGATAGTCAATCTATTAAGAGGTGATTACCCATGGACCACGGACAACAAAATATTACAGTTGTAGATGACAACGGTAACGAACAACTATGTGAAGTACTATTTACATTTGAATCAGAAGAATTCAGCAAATCTTACGTTCTTTACTACCCATTGGGTGCTGAAGAAGACGAGAACGAAGAAATCGAAATTCATGCTTCTGCTTTCACACCATCTGAAGACGGTAAAGACGGCGAATTAATGCCGATCGAGTCAGACGAAGAGTGGGCAATGATCGAAGAAATGTTAAACACTTTCTTGGAAGAGGAAGAAGAAGACGAAGAATAGAAATTATTTCAAAACACAGCATGTTTCCCTTATGGGACAGGCTGTGTTTTTTTATTTGTTCAGTTAGCTAAACTGTTGCAAACAAGTCGCCTTCCATGCAAAGGAACGAAGGTTAAAAACGCCACGTCCTACTCCTGCGGTAACTCTTCGCAAAAAAAAAATGTGGCAACACCTTCATAACCCACTTCATGTGGGCCTAAGCGTGAAGAATGAGACCCACAAGTATGTGGTTTTCATACTTGTTGGCTCATACTGAACATGTGGCTAGTGCAAAATTACGATAGTAGAGTTGGAAATGAAAGCACGAAACATATTAGTAGAGAAAGCGTTCCTATTAGGCAGAATGATGAATATACATTCTGCCTTTTTCTTTTGTCTAAATATCTTGTATAATAAATGTCAGATAGAGGGGGGTAACCCGTGGAAAACGAAACAAAAAAAGATATTATGTTTAATCGTATGAAAGAAAAGAAAAAAGAAGTGAAAATTGTCAGACGTATCGTGCTTGCAATTGTTCTTATTGTATTGATTGGTGGAGGAATAACTGCTTACAGTGGATACAAATATGTAAAAAGCGCATTGCAGCCAGTTGATGAAAAATCGGAAGAAATCATTCCAGTCAAAGTCGAAATTGGTTCGAACCTCGATTCGATTGCAGCGCTACTCGAAAAAAAAGGAATCATTAAAGATGCGCGGATCTTCAAATATTATGCGAAGTTCAATAATGAATCAGATTTCCAAGCGGGTGATTATGGCCTAAGCAAATCCATGACATTAGACGAATTAATCGAGAGTTTGAAAACTGGTAAAGTATACAGAGAACCAGTCTTCTCGATGACGATTCCAGAAGGACGCACCCTGGAAGAAATAGCTGCGAGAGTTGAAGAAAAAACATCGTATACGTCGAAGGAGTTTATGGACCTGGTGACAAACCCGGATTTCATTGATCAAATGATTGGCAAATACCCAACCATTTTATCAGATGAAATTAAAGGGCCAGATTTACGCCACGCATTGGAAGGCTATTTATTCCCAGCGACCTATGCGTATTATGAAGAAAAACCTTCATTGGAATCCATCGTAGATCAGATGTTGAAAAAGACAGCAAACGTCTTAACACCTTACACAGAAGTCCTTGCAGAGAAGCAAAAGTCTGTACACTGGTTGATGACATTTGCCTCATTGCTTGAAGAAGAAGCGACAGCTGATACTGACCGTGAAATGATTGCAAGTGTTTTCAATAACCGTATGAAAGAGAAAATGCCTTTGCAAACAGACCCTACAGTTCTATATGCACTTGGTGAACATAAGGACCGCGTATTATATGGTGATTTAGAAATTGATCATCCATACAATACGTATAAAATTCAAGGATTGCCTCCAGGTCCGATTTCTAATCCAGGAACCCAATCCATTGAAGCCGTACTGAATGCACCGGAATCCGAGAACTTTTATTTCCTTGCTGATAAAGAAGGAGTCAATCATTTCTCGAAAACGTATGACGAGCATTTAGCAAAAATTGAACAATATTTACGTTAATCGTGACAAGATTGTCACCATTATCACTGAAAGAAGGGAAGGCTATCGCTTTCCTTCTTTTTTTATGATAAGATGGGGTGTAATTTTTGTGCGTTAAAGGAGTTAAACTGGAAATGAAAACTTCACAATCCTACATTACTTCACATATTAAGCAACGCCCTGTTTTACTGTCGAATATGGAACAATTCGCTAAAGAACAACATATTCCAATCATGGAAATTGTGGCGATTGAATCACTTCTTCAATTTCTTCGACTGCAACAGCCGAAATCCATTTTGGAAATCGGTTCGGCCATTGGGTATTCAGCCATTCGCATGGCTTTGACTCTACCTGAAACAGTAATGACGACAATTGAAAAAGATGAGGGCCGTTTTCAATTGGCTTCTACCTACATAAAACAGGCTGAATTGACCGAACGAATTCAACTTTTACACGGCGATGCACTGGAAATCGATATAAACCATTTTAAACTTGGTCAGTATGATGCGCTATTCATTGATGCTGCAAAAGGTCAATATCAACGATTTTTTGACAAGTATTCACCACTCGTTCCTAGCGGTGGTGTTATTTATTGTGATAACATGCTGATGCACGGTTTTACGGAAATTGATATTCAAGATGTGCCTAGAAGAAAACGAACGATGGTCCGTAATTTGCAACAATTTACGACCTGGCTGATGAATCACGAAGAATATGAAACATCATTCCTGCCTATTGGTGATGGCATTACGATTAGTATAAAGAGGTGACTCGCTTGAAAAAACCAGAATTACTTGTAACTCCGCAGTCTGTAGAACATTTACAACAATTGATAGACGCTGGAGCAGACGCATTTTTAGTTGGGGAACAACGATTTGGTCTGCGATTAGCAGGTGAGTTTACAATTGGTGATATTGAAAAATCAGTTACACTCGCTCACGCTGCGAACAAAAAAGTATATGTGGCAATGAACGCGCTCTATCATAATGAGCGTGTCGAAGCATTAGGTCCATATATGGAACAACTGGCTTCATTCGGAGTGGATGGCATTACGTTCGGTGATCCAGCTGTTGTCATGGCGAAACGTGAAACAGGTATCGAAATTCCACTTCACTGGAATACCGAAACGACTGCAACAAACTGGTTCACTGCTAACTATTGGGGGAAACGCGGTGCCAATCGAGCTGTGCTGGCGAGAGAGTTAAGCATGGAAGAAGTCATTGAAATTAAAGAAAACGCAGAAGTTGCTGTAGAAGTGCAAGTTCAAGGTATGACTTGTATGTTCCAATCGAAGCGTTCATTGCTTGGAAACTATTTCTTGTATCAAGACAAAGCGATGGAAATTGAAAATCGTGCGAACAACAAAAACATGTTTTTACATGATAAAGAACGCCACAATAAATATCCGATTTATGAGGATGCTAACGGGACGCATATTTTTAGTCCAAACGACATGTGTATTATTGATGAGTTGAACGAGCTCATTGACGCTGGTGTTGATTCGTTTAAAATTGATGGTGTATTGCAAGAGACAGACTATGTAACGAAAGTGACTAGTCTTTATCGTCAAGCGATTGATGCGTATATGGTCTCACCAGAAACGTACGATCAAATTAAAGATGAATTATTAACGGAAATTGAAGAAATGCAACCGTCACTTCGACCACTCGATACCGGCTTCTTCTTCAAAGAAACCGTGTATTAAGGAAGGGGAGAATCAGCATGGCATTACTTCAACATGGCCGAATTAGTGAAATCATTGATGGCAAACGCGTCATTGTTAAAAAGCCAGAACTCCTTGCTCCTGCAGGAGATCTTGAAAAGCTGAAAATCGCTGTTCATTACGGTGCGGACGCTGTGTTTATTGGTGGCCGTGAATTTGGACTTCGTTCAAATGCAGGTAACTTTTCAATAGATGAAATGCGACAAGCAGTTGAGTTTGCGAACGGCTATGGTGCGAAAATTTATGTCACGACAAACATTTTTGCACATAACGAAAATATATATGGTTTGGCAACATACTTAAAAGATATTGAATCAGCAGGTGTGACAGGCATTATCGTCGCAGAYCCATTAATTATCGAAACATGTCGTCAAGAAGCGCCTAAGCTCGAAATTCATTTAAGTACACAACAATCTTTATCAAACTGGAAAGCAGTTCAATACTGGAAAGATGAAGGTTTGCACCGCGTTGTTCTTGCCCGTGAAACGAGCGGCGACGAAATTCAGGAAATGAAAGAAAAAGTCGATATAGAAATCGAAGCTTTCATTCACGGAGCTATGTGTATCGCTTATAGTGGCCGCTGTACGTTGTCGAATCATATGACAGCACGTGACTCAAACCGTGGTGGATGTTGCCAGTCCTGTCGATGGGATTACGATTTGTACGAAGTAAACGAAGGCGAACAGCAGCCTTTATTCAGTGAGGGTGACGCGCCATTTGCCATGAGTCCAAAAGACTTGAAACTAGTCGAATCCATCCCACGTATGATTGAACTTGGCATCGATTCACTGAAAATTGAAGGTCGCATGAAATCGATTCATTACGTAGCTACCGTTGTCAGTGTCTACCGTAAAGTAATCGATGCGTATTGCGCAGATCCCGAGAACTTTGTGATAAAACGCGAATGGCTTGAAGAACTCGAAAAATGCGCGAACCGTGATACGGCAACTGCTTTCTTTGAAGGTGAACCAACATATGAAGAGCAAATGTATGGTGTCCATGGCAGAAAGACAACGACAGATTTTATAGGTCTTGTTCTGGATTATAATGAAGAAACAAAAATGGTCACATTGCAACAACGGAATTACTTTACAAAAGGGCAAGAAGTGGAATTCTTCGGCCCAGATATTGAAAATTTCCGGATGACCATTACAGAATTATGGGATGAAAAAGGAATGGAATTGGATGTTGCACGCCATCCGTTGCAAATCGTTCGTTTCAAATCCGACATCCCTTTAAGACCAAATAACATGATGAGAAAGGAGCTTGTACGATGACATTTAAGCGCCCGCTTGTTATTGGTATTGCTGGTGGCTCTGGTTCAGGGAAAACAAGTGTTACCAAGGCAATTTATGACGTTTACAAAGAAAAATCCGTAGTCGTAATCGAACAAGATTATTATTATAAAGATCAAAGCCATCTAAAATTTGAAGAGCGACTTGCTACAAACTATGATCATCCTTTGGCTTTCGATACAGATTTGTTAATTGAACATATTCATCAACTTTTGAATCGTAAAGCAATCGAAAAACCTGTGTATGATTATGCAGTTCACACTCGTGCAGACGAAACGATTGTAATTGAGCCACAGGATGTTATTATATTGGAAGGTATTTTGGTTCTCGAAGATGAGCGCTTACGAGATTTGATGGATATCAAATTGTTTGTCGATACGGACTCGGATTTACGCATCATTCGTCGTATAATGCGCGACA
Organism: Paenisporosarcina sp. P4_D4; assembly: GCF_056401835.1. Lineage (NCBI taxonomy): Bacteria > Bacillati > Bacillota > Bacilli > Caryophanales > Caryophanaceae > Paenisporosarcina > Paenisporosarcina sp. P4_D4. The sequence continues at coordinate 9,262 of NZ_JBFUIO010000085.1, forward strand.
TCAATGAACGGGGCCGTTCCATCGAATCGGTTGTGGAACAGTATTTATCTGTCGTACGTCCGATGCATAACCAATTTATCGAACCGACGAAAAGATATGCAGATATCATTATTCCAGAAGGTGGCCAAAACCAGGTTGCCATTGATTTAATGGTTACAAAAATTAAAACAATTCTTGAATCTGATATCATTGTGTAATATGATATTGAAAGACTGACAAAATTATCTAATTACTTAGCCGCATATTTATAAGATGCGAGTCATAGTATTTTTATTAGTTAGCAAGTAGTTGAAGGAGTGAAATACATTGTCAACAGAAAAACAATACCCTATGACTGCTGCTGGAAAGCAGAAATTAGCGGACGAACTAGAATTCTTGAAAACGGTTAAACGTAAAGAGGTTGTTGAACGTATTAAAATTGCACGTAGTTTCGGTGACTTATCCGAGAACTCTGAGTATGATTCTGCTAAAGAAGACCAAGCATTCGTTGAAGGACGTATCTCAAC
>NZ_JBFUIO010000086.1:0-9418 GCF_056401835.1 Paenisporosarcina sp. P4_D4
ATGGTACAAAGATAGGTGTGACAGCCCTAACTGCTGAATACACTCAGTTTTATGAACAGCTCGGATGGCAAGTAACGGATGCATTTGTAGCTTTAAAAGCACATGTTGAGCAACTAAAAGGTGAAACTGACGTCATCATTTGTATGTCTCATTTGGGGATTCAAGCAGATGAAGAAATGGCCGAGCAATTTCCCGAAATTGATGTCATTTTTGGGGCACACACTCATCACATTTTACATGAAGGAAAGCTGGTCAATCGTTCCCTGTTAGCAGCCGCTGGCAAGTTTGGATATTACGTAGGGCATGTGACACTAGAATACGATTTGGAAAAGAAAGAAGTTATAAAGAAACATGCACTTTTGTACGATACAAATGAATTGCAAGAAAGTGTCGACGAAGAAGGATTTCTAAATAATTTGGTCAATGTGGGCAAAAACCTTTTATCAGTTCCAGCGTTTTACCAAACGGAACATCTTCCAAAAGAATGGTTCAAGGATTCCGCTTTGTCGACTTATTTTGGGAACGCATTAACCACATTTTGTAACACCGAATGTGCCCTGTTCAATGCAGGCTTGTTCTTAACGGACTTACATAGAGGTGAAATATCACATTTTGATATTCACCAAATGATGCCTCATCCAATCAACCCTTGTGTCATTGAACTGACTGGAGAACAATTAAAAGATATTTACAACTTGTCGTTAAATGAAAGCTGGCCAAATCTTGAAATTAAAGGACTGGGCTTTCGTGGGGTAGTGATGGGTAAAATGATTACCCATCAATTTAAGGTAGTTGAGGATGATTTGTTTATACGTGGGCGTCTCATTGAACCTACAGTCAAGGTTCGATTGGCAACTCTTGATATGTTCACTTTTGGTTATTTCTTTCCAGCATTCAAAGAATTGCCAAAGACTTACTTTATGCCAGAATTCATTCGTGACATTCTAATTGCATATGGTCAAAAGAACGAATATAGGAATAATTGAGGCTTCCTGGTCGTAATATGACCTAGGAGGCTTTTTTTGTGCGATTACGTAAAATATCAAAAAGGTCAGTTTATTGGAAAGGGAATAACATTGTTCCTTTGCTATTTGTTTTTATCGTGATCTCCGTTGCTTTAATGTTTTATCTCGTCAACGTTCGCCTGACTCCAATTTACTTAGATTATGCAGAAGTTCAATCCAATAAAATTGCCTCACTTGTCGTAAGTAAAGCAATCAACTCACGCACTGCTGATGTGATGGATGTAAATGATATAATTGAAGAAATACCAACGGACCAACCCAATATGGTAACGACGAAGTTCAAGACGGATATCATCAATCGGGTACAGGCGGAAACTAGTCAATTGGTGCAAACCCACTTGGAGCAGGCTGAAGAAGGGAACTTGGATAATTTACCTTATTTAGATGACATCGAGTATGATCCACAGGCAATGGAAGATAACGGGGGAATTGTGTTTTATGTACCGCTTGGTCAAGCAACGAATATCCCGCTTCTTGGTAACCTGGGACCAAAAATCCCTATAAGATTCCATGTGATCGGCAATGTGCAATCAGACGTAAAATACGAAATCACTGAGTTTGGCATTAACAATGCAATGGTTGATGTGAGCATTGTCATTGAGGTCACTGTACAAGTCATTGTGCCGCTGGCAACTAAATCGACGAAAATTAAACGAAAAATACCTGTTGCACTAGGAATCATCCGAGGACAGGTTCCTCAGATCTATACAAAAGGTGAAGGAAATACTCAACCTTCAGTAGAAGTACCATTACAGCCCCCAGCAGCCCCAACTTCACCACCACCTGAATGAGTTCGTACAAAGAGACCAGAGGGAGAGGTATCACGGTAAGTTAAGATGCATGCTGGTTCAAAATTAAAAGCAAAAATAAAGCTCCTCTTACACAGAGAAGCTTTATTTTTTGATTCCAGAGAAGGTTGTGGGACGTGTTTGAATATGGTACATTGACAACAGTGAGTTACTTGCCTACATAGTCTGAAAAGAATGGGGTTACAATCATGACAACTAAACAAACACATATTCGAAAACCAGCTTGGTTAAAGATTAAATTAAATACGAATGACAATTATAAAGGTCTTAAGAAAATGATGCGTGAAAACAATTTAAATACTGTATGTGAAGAAGCGAAATGCCCAAACATTCACGAATGCTGGGGTACTCGACGTACAGCAACGTTCATGATTTTAGGTGCAATTTGTACACGTGCATGTCGTTTCTGTGCAGTTAAGACGGGTTTACCGAATGAACTTGATTTAGCAGAGCCAGAACGTGTAGCAGATTCAGTTGTCATGATGAATCTAAAACATGTCGTCGTAACCGCGGTTGCGCGAGATGATTTAAAAGACGGTGGTTCTGCTGTTTTCGCAGAAACTGTACGTGCCATTCGTCGCAAAAACCCATTCACAACGATCGAAGTTTTGCCTTCTGATATGGGTGGGATAGAGGGAAATCTACAAATGCTGATGGATGCAAAACCTGATATTTTAAACCATAATATAGAAACAGTTCGTCGGTTAACACCGAGAGTTCGTGCACGAGCAAAGTACGATCGTTCTCTAGAGTTTTTACGTCGTTCAAAAGAAATGCAACCCGATATTCCAACGAAATCTTCTCTTATGGTGGGTCTAGGCGAAACAAAAGAAGAGATTATAGAAGTAATGGATGATCTGCGGGCAAACAACGTGGATATTATGACGATTGGGCAGTACCTACAGCCATCTAAAAAACATATTGCAGTTCAAAAATATTATTCACCGCTCGAATTTGGAGAACTACGTAAAATTGCGATGTCCAAAGGTTTCTCACACTGTGAAGCGGGACCATTGGTTCGTAGTAGTTACCATGCGGATGAACAGGTAAATGCAGCAGCAAGAGAAAAACAGCGTCTTGGTGACGAGCAATTAACTCTCACAACAAGTTGATGGAGCGTGAATTGATGATTACAATCGATCGATGGGAATATGAAATTCTGATAGATTATCGGGAAGCATTTAAAGAAGAGGCTTTCCAAGATCGTTATAGTGAAATTTTAAATAAATATGATTACATTTTGGGCGACTGGGGTTATGGACAACTTCGTCTGAAAGGTTTCTTTGATGATAAAAATCAAAAAGCGACTTATGATACGAAAGTCAGTACGTTGCAGGATTATTTGTATGAATACTGTAATTTTGGATGTGCGTACTTTATATTAAAAAAATCCGGACCAGCAAAACCGGTAGCAGTTCTAGCTGCAATAGAAGAAACACCACAAACAGAAAACCTCGATTTGGATGTTCCATCATCCTAATCGAGGTTTTTTCTTATCCTAAGTCTCAGTTAAACGTTATCGTTGAGGGTCTCATTCTTCAAAAGTGCAGCTCCTGCGGATATGGTCAAAACTACCTTTGATCATATTCTTTCTTGCGGCTTGCTAGGCGCAAATGGATGCCAGTTCGTCCGCGGAACGGGCAATGATTCCTTCTTTTTATACATCAACAATGAATGCTTAGCCTAATAATTCCTGCAAATAATCGCGTAGTTCTGCGGCTTCTTCTTCGTTGCGGTTATAGACATGTTCCAAATAACCTTCTTCTTCTAAATCATCAGAGCCCAATATAGCAAAACGATTATATTGAATATCCATTACGAGTACTTTTCCGAAAAAGCGGCTACTTTGCAAAATTGCTAAATCATATCGTTGAGACTCACCTGTAAAGCTAACAAATCTCGTTTTTGTATCTTCCACATCATCATATAAGAAAAATCGTTCCATTTGGCAGTTCTCCTTCCACTCCTAGCAATTATGGTACTATAGGATGGAAAAGACAATCAACTTAGAACTGATAAAGTGAGGGAACCTTATGTATTTTGTAGACCGAAAAAAAATTAATCATACATTGAAGTATATGACAACACTTATGGAAATGCTGGAGACATCAGTGAATTCTTCTATGAATGAATTTGAAAAATTGGCATTGGAGCGAATTGCTCAAAACATTATCGAGTCCATGATTGATGTTGGGAATTCCATGATAGACGGCTTCATTATGAGAGACCCAGGCAGCTATGATGACATCATTGACATATTGACTGACGAAAAAGTGATATCTGTTGAGATGGACGCACCTCTAAAAGAAGTAATTGGACTTCGTAAAATGCTGGTGCGAGATTTTATGAGCGTTAATCATAAGGAAGTGCAAACTATATTGCAATCAAATTTCCAGGAGTTAAGACAATTTCCAGCGAGTATTGAGCATTATTTAACGCATGAACTTGGGCCAGTGTCTGCATTTTTACCAGAGGATTAAGCATGAAAACTTATAAATGTTATTGCATTGACCTGGATGGAACAGTCTATCGTGGTAAACAGCCGATAAAAGAAACAGTACAATTTGTTCACCATTTACAACACCAAGGAATAGAACCTTTTTTTGTGACTAATAATGCTTCTCAGACACCGGACCAAGTGCTATCGAAGCTTGCAGGCTTTGGGATTATAGCAAAGCGCAGTCATATTATGACTTCTGCTTTGGCGGCAGCGAAGTACATTGCACTTCACTACCCTGGAAAAGAAGTTTCAATGATTGGGGAAAGTGGATTGAGGGAATCACTTCTTGAGAAAGGAGTGTGTATAGTGCCTTCTTCGAAAGAAGTGTTTGTGATGGGAATCGACCGGGATATCACATATGAGAAAATTGCACAGGCCTGTCTGGACATCAGACAAGGAGCAACGTTTATATCTACAAACAGTGATCGTGCTTTCCCAAATGAAAGAGGCTTGATGCCAGGTAATGGTGCGTTTACAGCGTTGATTCAAAGTTCTACTGGAGTTGAACCTATTTATATAGGAAAGCCGCATGGTCATATGCTTGAAATGATTCAGCTTGAACATCAGTATTCAAAAGAGGATATGGTGATGATTGGAGACAATTATGATACCGATATTATGGCGGGAATAAATTTTGGAATTGACACGATTCACGTCAATACGGGTGTGACTTCTACGGAAGAAGCATTGCTGAAACCAGAACGTCCAACTGTAACTCTTGAAAATTTAGTGGAATGCATATAAAAAAGGAGCTGCATCTACGCAGCTCCTGAGTATTAAAAAAGTGGATTTTCATCTATATATTCATAAATCTTCTTAGTAAGCTCATCTGGCGAATCAGCTTCTACGACATCACCATTAACAACTGCAAAAAAAGATTCAGCACATTTTGTACAATAACTTAAACACCCGTATTCCAGAACGTCTAAATTTGGGTCTCGTTCTAATTGTTCAAACGTTTTTTGCGAACCATTCGCTAAATTACTGACACAAAATTCTACCATTGGATTAAACACGTTCTTCACCTCGCTACATCGCCATGCTACTCTTTTTTTTTTCGTTCGTCAATCCGAGTGTCTTATTGTGAAACTTCTCACAATGATTTATACTTACAACGTAAAGAGATAGACTGTATATAAAATGCTCAAGGGAGATTTTTTTATGAAAAACTTAGTTTTACTGGGTGGTGGATACGGCAACATGCGTATGTTGCTTCGTTTACTGCCAAATAATAATTTACCTGAAGATGTACAAATTACATTAGTGGACCGTACACCATTCCATAGTTTGAAAACAGAGTTTTATGCATTGGCAGCAGGTACTGTTCCTGACCAGGAAGTCCGAGTATCCTATCCAGAACATGAACGTTTGAAAATGGTCTATGGCGAGGTCGTAGAAATCAACCGTGAAGAAAAAATGGTCGTGCTTTCTAATGACATACAAATCCCATATGATGATGTAGTAATTGGATTAGGTTGTGAAGACAAGTACCATGGTGTGCCTGGTGCAGACGAATTCACGTTAAGCATTCAAACGATAGGTCGTTCACGTGAAACATTTAACAAACTATGTGGATTGCCATCTGGATCTGTTGTCGGGATTGTCGGAGCAGGATTAAGTGGAATCGAACTTGCCAGCGAATTACGCGAATCACGTCCGGATTTAGGAATTAAATTGTTCGATCGAAGCCCACGTATTTTACGTGACTTCCCGGAACGATTAAGTAATTTCGTGAAAAAATGGTTTGATACCCACAATGTCGAAGTCGTCAGTAATTCTAATATCACAAAAGTGGAGCCAACTGTTTTGCATAACCATGAAGAGACGATTGAAGTGGATGCAGTGGTGTGGACAGCAGGTATTCAACCTGTCGCTCCTGTGAGAAACATGAATACGGAAACTGATTCAATTGGGCGTGTTGTGTTGTCTCAATACCATAACTTACCCGAAGATGAACATGTTTATGTGGTAGGTGACTGTGCAGCGTTGCCATATTCGCCAAGTGCACAAGTTGCGGAAGAACAAGCGGAACAAATTGTTGAAGTGCTTCAAGCACGTTGGAAAGGTAAAGAGCTGCCTGAAACGATGCCTGAAATCAAACTAAAAGGATTCTTGGGTTCTTTAGGGAAAAAACAAGGTTTTGCTTACTTGGCAGACCGTACAGTCACTGGACGTATCGCACGTTTACTAAAATCTGGTGTGCTATGGATGTACAAGTGGCATAACGGWTGATGAATAGAAAGAGACCTGGAAGTGAAATATAACTTTCAGGTCTCATTTTTTGTTTATTTACTGATAAAACCATGTTTTTCTAGTTCAACAAAAACGGGTTGCAGTTGGATATAGCCCTCGCCAACCACTTCTCCAGCAACTAAAACGAGTGGGAAAAAGTATTCTTCTTCCAATACTTGAGTGGCAATTTCTTGTTGTCGTTCATTATCCACTGGTTTTTCAATGTCAATATAGGTTATTTCATAAGGATGATTAGGGTATTTACGATCGATTGCCGCTTGCAACCATTCGTACGTATCTTTGGATGTAGGTGCGTTTACACAGCTGGCACAAACGACATCTGCACCATAAATTTCAATTGAAACTAATTTTTTCTCCATGATAATTTTCTCCGTTTCGTATGTACTGATGGATTTTTTCTTCTCTTCACATTATAATAATTATAAGGAAAGGGGTCGAAATAAATGACTGATACAATGACAGAACAAGTTCAAGAAGTATTAGATAAATTACGTCCATTTTTACTCCGCGATGGTGGAGATTGTGAGCTTGTCGATATCGAAGATGGCATAGTCAAACTTCGTCTTCTTGGTGCATGTGGTAGCTGCCCAAGTTCTACAATAACACTAAAAGCAGGTATTGAAAGAGCTCTTTTGGAAGAAGTTCCAGGTGTAGTGGAAGTTGAACAAGTGTTTTAATTCCTAAAAGTGAAATTGCATTGCACTGTCACTTGTAGTTATACAATACGAGCTGATAATGCTAGTTGATTTTTATGCTGAACAATTTGGGGCCTTAAGAGGCTCCTTTTTTATACTTATCTTTTTTTCATTATACCCAAAACGTTGGTTATATCGATAGTCAAATTAAGTTGTTCTAGTTGTATGTGTTTGAGCAAAATTGGTATCATAAATGATAGAAGGAAGGTGTAACGGATGACACATGTTGTCGAATTATCAGAAGCTGCAGCTTACCAGGTTAAAGAAATGATGAGTCATAATGACGAGCAAGGTTCCTTTTTACGGGTAGCCGTTCATGGCGGTGGTTGTAGTGGTCTTTCATATGGGATGGGTTTTGAACACGACAAGAAAGATTCAGACATTACACTGGAACAGCATGGCTTGACCATCCTGGTATCGAGTGAAGATGCAGCCATCATAAATGGTACCGTAATTGACTATAAGCAATCGTTGATGGGTGGAGGGTTCACTATTGAAAACCCAAATGCCATTGCGTCTTGTGGTTGCGGTTCATCATTCCGAACAGCGAGCAAAACAGGAACACCAGAAAATTGTTAAGACAACCAATTTTTGGTCTTTTTCTGTAAATTCAAACCTTTTACTCTTGGCAGGATTATATTGAAATCAAAACCTAAGAGGTATATTATAGAGGATAGTACATTTGTCGAAAAAAGAGACAAATTCGCTTTAGTCTACTTGAAGTATGTAAATACTTCTTTTTTCTTTGACTAAACGAATAAATATAAAACTATTTAAAGGTGGTTTCGATCTTCGTGAAAAGACCGACAATTTTAGTATTAGGCGCCGGCTATGGCGGTTTAGCAACAGTAGTCAACTTACAAAAAAACATTGGACCTGACGTAGCAGATATTACATTAATTAACCAAAATGATTATCATTATGAATCTACATGGTTACATGAGGCTTCAGCAGGAACATTAAGACCAGATCAAGTACGTTATGACATTGCAGATGTAATTAAATCAGATAAAGTAAAATTTGTGAAAGCATCTGTAGAAGGAATCGATATTCCTGGGAAACAAGTAACAACTGATAACGGTGTGTTTTCTTATGACTACCTAGTAATCGGTCTTGGATTCGAAGGCGAAACTTTCGGGATTCCAGGTTTAGATAAATACGCTTTATCGATTGCGAATGTAAAAGCAGCTCGTCAAATCCGTGAGCATATCGAATATCAATTCGCTACTTGGTCAATGGAAGACGTAAAAGATGATAGCCGCTTAACAATCGTTGTTGGTGGTGCTGGGTTTACCGGTATTGAGTTCCTAGGTGAACTTGGTAACAGAGTTCCTGAACTTTGCAAAGAGTTCGATGTACCACATGAAAAAGTACGTGTTGTTTGTGTAGAAGCTGCACCAATGGTATTACCAGGATTTGATCCAGAATTGGTTGAATATGCAGTTGGTCACCTACAAGCAAAAGGAATTGAATTCTCAATTGGAACACCAGTTGTTGAAGCAACTCCTGAAGGTGTGAAAATTAAAAAAGGTGAAGACGAGTTTGAATTTGTGAAAGCTGGTACAGTCGTTTGGGCTGCAGGCGTTCGCGGAAACCGTTTAATCGAACAAACAGGCATTGAAAACATGCGTGCCCGCGTTAAAGTTGAAAAAGATATGCGTGCTCCAGGTCATGATGATGTATTTATCGTTGGTGACTGCGCATTGTTGATTAATGAAGAAGTAAACCGTCCTTACCCACCAACAGCACAAATTGCAATGCAACAAGGTGTGACAGTGGCGAAAAACCTTATCGCTTTAATCAATGGAGAACAAACAGAAACATTCGTACCTGATTTAAAAGGTAGTGTTTGTTCACTTGGTGAACATGACGCAATCGGTGTAGTTTTCGGTAAAAAAATTACAGGCACAAAGGCATCATTTATGAAAAAAGTAATTGATAACCGTTCTCTTTTCATGATTGGCGGTCCTTCACTAGTTGTGAAAAAAGGTAAATTTAACGTTCTTTAATAATAGATTAAATTTCGCCCATCTGGATTATCCAGATGGGTTTTTTCAATCTAACCGAGTTGGTTTTCTAACAAACCGGAAATATTTGAAGGATTTAAATGAGTAATGAGGATTCTCTAGAAAATAG
>NZ_JBFUIO010000087.1:0-9400 GCF_056401835.1 Paenisporosarcina sp. P4_D4
GGCTTTCATTCCGTGGTTTTACTGGCTTTCATTCCGTGGTTTTACTCATTTAAATAGCTTGGTTTGCACTTCGAATTGCTGTAGAATGGCATGATTCCAAGATACTCCGACACCTGGTAAATTAGTGAGTTCGATTTCACCATCACATACATCGATGGGTGGAGTCGCCAAATCCTTCTCCCAAAAGTGAGTCGATGAACTGAAATCTCCTGGAAACTTAACTCCTGGTAATGAAGCAAAAGCTAAATTGAATGCTTTTGAAACGCCAAATTCAATCATACCACCCACCCAAATTGGTACTTCTGCTATGACACATTGATTATGAATTTGAAGAGCAGCAGTTAGGCCACCAACTCTGCCTTGTTTCATCACAATTATTTTCCCAGACTTGCGTTCAATCATATCCTGGGCATCTGCTAAACTTGCAATACTTTCATCCAGGGCAAATGGCGTTTTCATTATTCGTTGAGCTTCAGCAGACAAGCGATTATGGTGTTCTGAAAAAGGTTGTTCGATTAATGCAAAACCACAATCGTCGAATGCGATTAAGTGGTCCAGTGTTCTTTCTGTGAATGCTCCATTCGCATCGGCGAAGAATAACATTTGAGGGTATTGTGCGATAATTAATTTCATGAGTTTTGGATCTGTGTTTTGAGAAATTTTTAACTTTATCCGTTTATACCCGGTTTTTACTGCGGTTTCGATTTCTTCCATCATGGCTTTTTCAGTTGCAGCAGCTACCACTATTCCGGCATTTATAACGGGCCTTGTTCCGCCGATTACTTGCCATAGAGGTTGGTTCAATTTCTTGGCATAAATATCCCATATTGCATGATTAAAAGCCGCTTTTGCCATATGATTACGTTTTATTTTCTCTAAAGCGGCGTCTAATTGGTTTGGATGTGAAAAAGATTGATTCAACAAAGCTGGGATTATCCAATTTTCAAGCGTGTTCCAAGCAGTGTCCACTGTTTCTTCGGTGTACCACGGGGAAGTAAATGCAACACATTCGCCTACACCGATTGTACCGTCGACATCCATTACTTCAAGCAAGATACTCTCTCGTTCCACCACTTCCTGTAAATGAGTAGAAAACGTTTGCTTTAGCGGTACACATACGTGATATAACGTCACTTGCTTGATTTGGATATTAACCACGCTCTCAGCTCTCTTCTAAGTAATTTATTCGATGCATTCCTTGGCATAGCATTGACTTGATATAATGCTTTCGGCATTTTATAAGGTGCTAATTTGGCTTGTAAAAATGCCTGTAATGATGCCAATGTCATATCCTCATCACTGACAATAAAGGCTACAGGTACTTGTCCCCACTTCTCGTCACTCATTCCGCAAACTCCGGCTTCCCGAATCTGTGGATGTTGAAGAATCGCATTCTCCACTTCTGCTGGGTAAATATTTTCCCCGCCGGAAATAATTAAATCAGAACGTCGGTCGACGACAAATAAATATCCTTCTTCATCGAAATAGCCAATATCGCCGGTATGAAGCCATCCTTTTACTTGGGATGCCGTAGTTGTATGACTGCCAATGTAACCAGGTGTTACATGCCCGCCACGTATGCAAATCTCTCCTTCTTCAAATGGCTTTGATGCTTTATCGATTCGAATGAAACTCAAATACAATGGTTTGCCAGAAGACCCTAGTTTCCTGACCGCATCTTCAGGAGCAAGCGTTGCTGTTTGGGAGGACGTTTCCGTCATTCCATAAGTTTGCAGTATTGGGATACCACGAGAAATAGCTCGCTCTAAATAATTGCTCGGAACAGGACCTCCCCCCACTAGCATCGTCAGTAAACAAGGAGATACTTTCGCATCCCGCTCCTCTAATTCCCTTAAAATCCGTTCTAACATAACGGAGACAACAGACATACGCGTGACCTGTCCATCTACTAAATCGTCGACCACTTTTACCAAGTCGAATTTTGAATAGAGCTTCACTTCCATTCCATATAATACGGAGCGAATGAATATGGATAAACCGCTTATGTGAAAGACTGGCATTGTACAAAGCCATACATCATTTGATTGTATCCCCATGTTAAACGCTGAAGCCGTTGCATTCGTGGTATGGTTTCGGACGGTTTGACGAACACCTTTTGGATTTCCCGTTGTACCGGATGTATACATAATGGACATGGTACGATCGATTGGCCATTCATCTTCTATCTCGAATTTACTGGAAGCCTTTTCTGCCAGTTCGTCCAATGTCAATGATGGGTGGTTAGCCACTCTTGCCTGATAGTCTTTTTCGACTAACAAAAGAGTTGGCTGTGCATCGTTAATTTGATTGTCAAGTTCCCCATCAGACAATCGTTCATTTAATAGAACAACTTCACAGCCCAATTGCCAACAGGCATGGATTGTAACAATTAAAGAAGGATTTGATGGTGATAGAATGGCTACGCGATTTCCATTGTCAATTCCAACTGTCTTAAGTGAACCAGCTAAATTTATTGCTTCGTCGAAAAGCTGTTGAAACGTCCAGGAATGTTGTCCAAATGTTAATGCCTTGCGGTTCGGAGTCGTTTTGACCCGTTGTGCTAGCCAGTTAGGGTACATGATTTATAKCCACCTTTAGAAAAAGCTGCCCTTCATAAAAGGACAGCTAGAAAATTGTTATTATCAAGGGAAACGTGGGAATTGACCGAAGTCAGGTTTACGTTTTTCCTTAAAGGCATCGCGGCCTTCTTTTGCTTCATCTGTCGTGTAGTAAAGAAGTGTCGCATCTCCAGCCATTTGTTGCAGACCTGCTAAACCATCTGTATCTGCATTCATTGCCGCTTTCAGGAAACGAAGGGCTGTAGGTGACATTGAAAGCATTTCTTCACACCATTGAACCGTTTCATCTTCTAATTGTGCGTAAGGAACTACAGTGTTAACCAAGCCCATGTCAAGTGCTGCCTGTGCGTCATATTGACGGCATAAGTACCAGATTTCACGTGCTTTTTTATGACCGATAATACGAGCTAAATATCCTGAGCCGTATCCTGCATCAAACGATCCCACTTTCGGTCCAGTTTGTCCGAAGATCGCGTTGTCTGCAGCAATCGTCAAATCACATACGACATGCAGTACATGTCCGCCACCGATGGCATAACCCGCTACCATTGCCACTACAGGTTTAGGAATAACACGAATCAGGCGCTGTAAATCCAAAACGTTCAAACGTGGGATTTCATCTTCCCCAACATATCCACCATGTCCACGAACGGACTGGTCTCCACCTGAACAGAAAGCTTTTTCGCCTTCACCCGTTAATACGATAACGCCTACTTTTGAATCATCGCGTGCATAAGTAAATGCATCCAATAATTCTTTAACTGTTTTAGGTCGGAAAGCATTTCTTACTTCCGGACGGTTAATTGTAATTTTCGCAATACCGTTATATGTTTCATACTTAATATCTTCATATGTACGTTCTGATACCCATTGACGTGTCATACTCTTCCTCCTCAAAATCTTTCTAATACTTGCTCCAATATTATTGTAGCAAACTGAACGGGATTTTCCACATGTATTGCATGTCCTGCCCCTGAAACTTCAAGATGCTGGCTATATCGAATGAGTTCTGTCATTTGTTTGGCAATGATCGTAAATTTTTCATCGAGTTCACCTGTGATTATGATGACAGTGATTTTCAACTCATTCAATCTGGACCAGTAAGAAGGCTGTCTGCCGGTTCCCATTCCCTTTAAACTATTAGCCAATCCCAAAACAGCTTGTTGCATTCGCTCTTCCCTGATGGAATGAAGCTTTATCTCACCTAACTTTTTTTGAGAATGAAATAAAGGAATGTCCTGCCAAAAATCAATAAAAGATGAAAGACCTTCACTTTCCATTTTCTCCGCTAATTTTTCATCTGCAGTTATTCGGGCCAGTCTGTCAGCTTCTGATTGTAAACCTGGAGATGCACTCTCCAGTACTAGCTGCTTAACATGCTTAGGAAATGCAAGTGCATAAGCAAGCGCAATGCGTCCTCCCATAGAATAACCAACGAGGGTGAAATTAGTAACATTCAGAAATAGAAAAAGTTCGTGTAAATCCATCACTTGTTCGTACATGATGTAACGATTTGCATCACTCGGTGAATCGGTTTTACCATGTCCCATTAAATCGACTGTAATGCAACGGACAGAATCAGGTAATTGTTCAATAATCGGGACCCATGTTTTCGTGCTTCCAGTAAATCCATGTAAAAAGATGATTGTTTCCGAAACTTCTCTGTTGGTGATGGAATAACTAACTTTTACTCCTCGAACGGTTGCGACTAGTTGTTCCATTTTCGGTCCAACTCCTCAGTAATTCCGTTCCATAACTGACGATGTGTTAAAACATTCTGTTGCCGATTGGTCTTTACTTCAATGATTCGTAAGTCTTTTTGTTTTGGCGTTGTTAAAGCTTGTGTAAAATCTTCTTTTGATTCCACAGCAAAATATTCAGCTTCATACATGGTGGCAATTGAATCGAACGTCAAACCGGTTGGCGTACCAAACAATTTTTCGAAGTACGTCTCTTCGGTGGACTGAGGCAAATACGAGAAGATGCCGCCACCATCGTTATTCATAACAACAATGGTGAGGTCAGTTTCATGGAAACGTGTAACCAGTAATCCATTGCTGTCGTGCAGGAACGAGATGTCCCCAATCAATAAAGTCGCAGGTCTTTTTCTCGCCTGCTGAATACCTAGAGCAGTGGAAACGACACCGTCAATTCCATTCGTTCCCCGGTTAGCATAAATCGATATGTCTTTATCAGTTTGATTGAAGAACGTATCTACATCACGGATTGGCATACTGCTGCCTGAAATAAGATCACTCCCATCAGGCAAATGTTTAAAGAGCTGACCTGCTAGCGCACCTTCGTCGTGTTGTTCATTAATATATCTCTCAACGTGCTTTGTAGCAATCGTATTAGCCTCTGTCCATTTTGAAAGAGCTTCATTCTCTTGAATGTTACTTAACACTTTCCACAACGCTTGGGCCTCGGAGTGTACATGATGAGTCACAACACCTAATGAATCCCTGAACAAAGGATCTTCATCCACCGCAATATAGATTTCAGGCTGTACATCTTTCAAAAATAGCAATAGCGGTTTGGATACTGGTTGGGCACCAAAGCGAATAACTACATCGGGAACAATGGACTGTTTAAAGTGTTCACTTTTCAGAAGTGCATCGTATTGATCAATGAGTAAGTGTTGGCATTCTTGTGGGACGCCTGTCCGAAGTTGAGAAAGTGAATCCGCCAATACAGGCCACTGGATTGACTTAGCAAAAGCCCAAAACTCAGTCTTATCAGTGTCTGCCGATAGCTCCCCAACTATGAGTAAACCACGTCTTGCTTGAGTAATCGTCTGTTCAACAAAATCCAAATGGGACTGTGAAGAAACGATAGCCCCTGGTAATGATTTTTGAAAAGAAGAAGCTTCTATTTGATAGTCAAAATCAAGCAGTAAAGGTTCACGGAAAGGGATGTTCATATGGACTGGTCCCATTGGTGCAGCCTTTGCGTATGCAATGGCCCTCCCCGTATGACGGACAATAAATGGAATCGTCTCTTTATGGTCGTCAGCCAAAGGAAAGTCCACACTCCACTTAACATGTTTTCCATACAATTGAACTTGATCAATGGCTTGAGGTGCTCCCACTTCCCTAAGTTCATGCGGACGATCTGCCGTTAAAACAATAAGTGGAATTCTCGCATAGTTCGCTTCTACAATAGAAGGAAAATAGTTGGCTGCGGCTGTTCCGGACGTACATAGTAAAAGAACTGGACTCTGTTTAGCTTTTGCCATTCCTAAAGCAAAAAAACCAGCGGATCGCTCATCGATTTGCATATACGTGTTGAATTCTTTTGTAAGACTGAATGCATAAGCCAAGGGAGTAGAACGAGAACCTGGACTGATTACGATATCTTTAACGCCTGCCTGGAGAAAGGCTTGTACAATTGAGTGTACATACTCAGTTAACATTGCACGATTATCCATGTAATTTGCCTCCAAGCGTGCGTAACATCGGCCTGAATTTCACTAACGTCTCCGCATATTCTGAAGTCGGATCCGAATCCGCAACAATACCTCCACCAGCATATAGGTAAGCGTGCGTTTTATTTAATAACGCGGAACGGATCGCAACAGCAAACTCACCATTTCCTTCTGCATCTATCCATCCAACTGGAGCAGCATAGTATCCACGATTCATTTGCTCAACCATTCTAATTATAGCCATGGCATCTCCTCGGGGTTCTCCACCTAAAGCCGGCGTTGGGTGCAAATCTTTCACCAGTTGCAATAGTCCTTGACCTTTTTGCAACTTCCCTTCCACAGGTGTATATAGATGCTGGATATCCCTGATTTTCATCAATTTTGGATATTTAGGCACTTTAACATCATCACAATATTGGTTGAAAACACCTGTAATCATATCTACCACGTATTGATGTTCTTCCCTGTTTTTTGAATCCTGCAGTAAATCATTGCCTAATTGCTGATCTTCGGTTGCGGTTTGTCCCCGCTTAACAGATCCAGCTAAGCAAGTGGATAATGCTCGTCGATTTTCCACTTTCACTAAGCGTTCTGGTGTCGCTCCAAAAAACAAATTATCTGCAAGCTCTAAACCAAATAGAAAACTTTCTGGTTGCTCTTTAGACATATGATACATGGCGGATGGTGAACTCACTTCTTCAGCAAAGGTCAGTGCCAATGAACGTGCTATGACAACTTTTTGAGCTTCTCCGGCATGAATAAATTTCGTGACATGTGAAACTGCATCCATATACAACTCTTTGAAGCGCTCATCCATTTGAGTTAATAGAGGCTTTGCATAAGGTTTCAATTCTTTGACCTGTGCTGCATGAATCAGGTCATCCCGTTCACCTCGCAACCGATCGAATTGAAGTTGTGAATTTTTATCACTCGTGATTAAATGGATGCTGATAAATACTCTGTCATCACGAATAACGAGTTGAAAAGAAGGCACAGCAAAGTAAGCCGAAGGAAACATATCCCACTCGGAAGATAATTTATTGGCTGGATCGAATGAAAACCCTCCAAACAAAATTGGCTGTAAATCATGTTCTTCATTCACGATTTTAGAACATAATACATTCCATTGTTTATCCACTTCTGCAAAGCGATTTTCTTCTGACGAACTTGTAATGACATGAGCATGTCCAAGTCCGACTAATGTAAATGTCTTTTCACGGTTTTGCCAGTAAAATCGTTGACCTTTATATGACTCTCCTGCTTCAAAGAAAGCAACAGAGGATAATCCATTCACTTCAATTGTTTCTGTATAAAAATGTACGTCCGAAGAATAATCCTCGACTACATATTCTGTGGATGTAAATGACTTTCGTTTCATCCAGCTTCCCTCCGTAATTAGGACTTCATAAACATATGAGGACCCTTTAATATCCTACCTTCTATCATACCTCTTTATTGACAATTCAGCACCCGTTAAGCAAACAATCTACACAGAATTAAGTGGATGAAGTACAATGAGAGAGGTGAAAAAAGACGAAGGAGCGGAAACTATATGTCACACGATTTAAAAGCTGATAGTGGCTGGCGTATTTGGTGGCAATTAACACGGCCTCACACGTTAACTGCATCATTTGTTCCGGTGTTTCTAGGTACAATGATTGCAATTTCTTATACAGATATACACTGGCCTTTATTCTTAGCAATGCTAGTTGCAAGTATGCTCATCCAAGCAGCAACTAATATGTTTAATGAGTATTATGATTTTACAAGAGGTTTAGATAATGAGAAGTCTGTGGGAATTGGTGGAGCCATCGTCAGAAATGGCGTTCAACCAAAAACAGTTATGCAGCTCGCGTTACTGCTTTATGCAGTTTCAATTATCTTAGGGATATACATATGTATCGAAACCACTTGGCTGTTGGCAGTCGTTGGTGCCGTGTCAATGGCGATCGGCTATTTCTATACAGGCGGTCCCTACCCGATTGCGTACACACCTTTTGGCGAATTATTTTCAGGTGTATTTATGGGAATGCTCATTGTTCTCATCGCATTTTATATCCAAACAGGTGAAATAACGACCATTGCTCTATTATTGTCTATACCCAGTATGTTACTGGTTGCAGCAATTATGCTCTCCAATAATATTCGCGATTTAGTTGGTGATAAAGAAAGTGGTCGAAAAACGATGGCCATCTTAATCGGTCGCAAACGAGCAGTTAATGTCTTGTTAGCCCTGTTCGTAATTTCATACATTTGGATTTTAATATTAGTTATTCTAAACCTTGTAACGCCTTGGGCACTACTTGTGATCTTAAGCGTAAAGAAACCAGTGAATGCCATCCAAGTTTTCAAAACAAAAGAACACCCACTGGAAGTAATGCCGGCTATGAAAGATACAGCATTAACAAATACACTATTCGGATTCTTACTCGGCATAGGTTTATTGATCGGCTACTTATTATAGAATGAAAAACAACCGCAATTGCATTTAGCAATTGCGGTTGTTTGTTTATAAAAATGCTTGTATGAATTTTGTCTGTCATGTTTCGTTACAATTCGACATTTCTCCATAAAAAAACACGCTATCCCGAAGATAGCGCATCTTTTTAAATGACCCCTACGGGATTCGAACCCGTGTTACCGCCGTGAAAGGGCGGTGTCTTAACCGCTTGACCAAGGGGCCTTACATCTGGCGGAGAAGGAGGGATTTGAACCCTCGCGCCGGTTGCCCGACCTACACCCTTAGCAGGGGCGCCTCTTCAGCCACTTGAGTACTTCCCCAGATTGGCTCCGAAGGTAGGACTCGAACCTACGACCATCGCATTAACAGTGCGGTGCTCTACCACTGAGCTACTTCGGAATGGTGGGCCTAAATGGACTCGAACCATCGACCTCACGCTTATCAGGCGTGCGCTCTAACCAGCTGAGCTATAGGCCCACAAATTGGAGCGGGTGAAGGGAATCGAACCCTCATCATCAGCTTGGAAGGCTGAGGTTTTACCACTAAACTACACCCGCAATATGGTGGCTCAGGACGGAATCGAACCGCCGACACAAGGATTTTCAGTCCTTTGCTCTACCGACTGAGCTACTGAGCCACATTGAATTTGTGCTAAGCTTTGAATCTCTTTGTCAGCTTCTTTCGTTCAGTCAGTCACGTACGTTAGTACGCTCCTTCCTTTACTCAATTGCTTCCTCGACCTTCTTTGCTTATCTCAAATTCTTAAAGAATTACTTAATAAAAATGGCGGTCCCGACGGGAATCGAACCCGCGATCTCCTGCGTGACAGGCAGGCATGTTAACCGCTACACCACGGGACCATTTGGTTGCGGGGGCAGGATTTGAACCTGCGACCTTTGGGTTATGAGCCCAACGAGCTACCGTGCTGCTCCACCC
>NZ_JBFUIO010000088.1:0-9225 GCF_056401835.1 Paenisporosarcina sp. P4_D4
TGATACGCCTCCTCAAAAATTATGATATGAAAATTATTCCCTTCACAGGCTGATTCAAACGTGAAAAAACGTGCCTTTATGACAACGTTTGATTCATGCAAGTTTCTTAATAGTGATTGCTGCGTTTAAGATGATCTCATCACTTTCGATATCAGTTTGTAAGTCTACATAAGAAGATGATGTTTGATTTCTTATTGTCAATTTACTATTAGATTCTAATGTAAGTATGACTAAACCAGTATTAAGGGGGGGATATCCTTCAGATGACATTTGGAATATTTAGTTACGTTTTTCCTGAATCTAAGAGGGTAGATAAAGGAATAAGAACTTTTTTAAATAGAACGGAGAATATACATGAAACCAATTATTGGAATTACCGCAGAAATTAAAGAGGGAGGAGGATATTTCATGCCCTGCATCTATCCAGATGCTGTGACACAGGCAGGTGGAATTCCTTTAGTGATTCCTCTTATTCCGGGAGAAGATATCAATGCACTTTGTGAACAAATTGATGCACTGTTTGTAACAGGAGGGGAAGATATCGATCCTTCTTATTATGACCAAGATCCTCATGTGCATTTAGGGAAAATCGCCCCACGTTTGGACGCGATGGAGCATGCGTTAGTGCAAAAAATGTTGGAGCTTGATAAACCATATATCGGTGTATGTCGCGGTTTACACATGTTAAACGTTGCAACAGGAGGTTCTCTCTACCAAAGTATTCACTCCCAAAGAGAAGAAGCAGTAATGCAACATAAACAAAAAGCAGAGCGTACTCATCGTTCTCATCCAGTGAAAGTAGACAAAGATAGTCAAATGTTTGAAATGCTTAAAGAAGAAGAGTTCAGAGTAAATTCTTTCCATCATCAAGCCTGTCATGAAGTACATGAACCGCTAAAAGTTGTAGCACGTGCTAAAGATGGCATCATTGAAGGCGTAGAAAGTACGGAGCATTCCTTCGTTTTTGGTTTCCAATGGCATCCAGAGGAATTTGCAAAAGCTGGAGATGAACCGTCTAAACGAGTCTTTAAGGCATATATTGATGCAGCAATTAAACGAAAAGAAAAGAATAACTAAACCAAAAAGAACTGCCGGCTTATTGGCAGTTCTTTTTCTTTTTTAGTCTCATTTAAGAAACAAAAAACCTGTTGGAGCGTGGCCAACAAGTTTTATACGCTCAATTTTGTATTGTAAAAATAATTGTGAATAATTTCTTCATCCGAATGAGGAATATATTCGCCTTTTACAATTTGAGAGCCGTTTATACATCCACTCGTCAGTAAAACAATATCACCAGGTTCACTCGCTTCCAACGCTTTCATAACGCCCTCATGTCTTGAAGGAGCGGTCAATACTTCTTGTAAATATGGTTCGGTAAAACCCTTCAGGACAGCGTCAACAACATTCCAAGGGTTATTATAGCCAGGATGATCAACTGTGACAATCAACGCATCTGCTTTTCCTTCTGCTGTTTTTGCCATTTTGGGCATCTTAGAGAAATCTCTAATGCCTATTCCAGTAATTAAAGTGATTAATCGGTTATGAGGCAATTTTTTTACAGCCCGCATAATCGCTTCTAATGCAACAGGTGTATGTGCATAATCCAAAACGATTGTTCTATTTTCAGGTCCGTGAATAACTTGGAAGCGGCCATCTACTTGTTGCATCTTGGGGAGGACTTGCAATATTTCCTGTAGGGAGACATTCGCAAATAAAGCAGCACCAATCGCGGAAACTAAATTACCTACATTATATTCTCCGTAGATGGGGACATTAATACGATACGTCTGGTCTTCATAAATTAAATCGAAAGACATTCCATCAAGATGATGCTGTATGTTTGTCCATACTAAATCTGCATTGGATTCCACATTACTGGAATATGTCAGTAAAGATCCTTGTACGGCTTGAATAATGTCTTGACTCATCCCGGCATCGTCCAAATTAATAACACTTGCTTTCGCCTGTGTAAACAATCGAAGCTTGCACATCTTATAATGTTCGAACGTCTTATGATATTCCATGTGCTCTTCTGAAATATTTGTATGAATTGCCACATCAAATTCAAATCCATTTACACGATGCTGATCTAATGCAATCGAAGACACTTCCATGGATGCCGCTTTGTCCCCATGGTTCACAAGCTCAGTGAAAATAGCTTGTACATCCGACGACATCGGGGTGGTAGGCGTGCTTTTTTTGATATGAAGTTGTTCATCTGAAGTGAAAATGCCATTCGTACCGAGCATCCCACAAGGCAAACCGAGTAAATTTAATAAGTTTCTTACATATGTAGCAACTGTTGTTTTTCCATTCGTACCGGTAACACCGATTTTGAATAATTTATCTGAGACATAATGATTAAATTCAATCGCTATAAAAGCCAAGGCTTCCCGTGAATCATGCACTAATACAAAAGATAAAAGGGGATGGGAAGAAGCATAAGATTCGA
Organism: Paenisporosarcina sp. P4_D4; assembly: GCF_056401835.1. Taxonomy (NCBI): domain Bacteria; kingdom Bacillati; phylum Bacillota; class Bacilli; order Caryophanales; family Caryophanaceae; genus Paenisporosarcina; species Paenisporosarcina sp. P4_D4. The sequence continues at coordinate 2,453 of NZ_JBFUIO010000088.1, forward strand.
GGGTACTTTTGTCTGAACCCACGATAGTGGTAGCGCCGTTTTGAATTGCTTCATCTATGTATAAGTGACCGTCGGTTTCTTCTCCTATAATGCAAAAAAAGGCATACTGATTTTGTACATCTCTTGAATCGTACACAATCCCAGCCGTTAGCTGCATAGACGGTCCATATACGTGGAGCGCTTTTATTTGAGGAAGTTGAGTCCATTGAATATCCATGAAATGCTCCTTTATCTTCAATAAGATTAGGTAAGTTTAACATTGCACGCATTGAATCTATAGCACAGTTCGACAAAATGCGAGTATTTTCCCACGCGGTTTGCTACTCCATACCCTATATCCTTTTTTATATCTAACTAAAACGTCCTATGTCGTATTTAGTATGCTTTAAAAACAAGAAGCAATGCTTTAACTGAAATTTTTAAAGGTTTTTTTTAATATGCGAAGAAATTGTAAGAAGTAGAGGAGATGGGAAAATGAAAATTTTAGTGCTTGGTGGAACATCTTTTGTTGGACGTCACTTAGTGGAAGCGGCAGTCAAAAACGGACATGAAGTGGTATTATTTAACCGGGGAAAAACGAATCCTGAAGTGTTCAAACAGTTAAGGCATATTCAAGGAGATCGGCGGAAAGATGCGGAGAAGTTAGGTGAAGAAGAGTGGGATGGAGTCTTAGATACATGTGCTTATTCTCCACAAGACCTGCATCCAGTGATAAGCGTATTGAAAAATAAAACAAATCGTTATATGTTCATTTCGACCGTTTCGGTTTATGACGATTACAAAAAAGGCAGACCTAATGAGTCAAGTTCTACTTTTGCACAAAAAATCGAGTCAGATGAAGTGACGGGTGAAACTTACGGACCATTAAAAGTTATGTGCGAACAATTAATCAACGAAACCTTTAAGGACCGTGCATTGATTATTCGTCCATGTATCGTTGTAGGTCCGCATGATCCTACAGACCGATTCACGTACTATGCGAAAAGGTTAATGGAAAATGGGAAAGTTGCTTTACCCGGTGGGAATGAACCTCATCGCATGGTCCAATGGATTGATGTAAGGGATATGGCTAGTTGGATTGTGCAAATGATTGAAAATGGGACAACTGGTACATTTAATGCAGCTTCAAATCCACTGTCAATGGAAAAATTCATTGACAGTATAACGACAGCAACAATTGAAAAACAATGGATTCCTGACGCCGTTTTGGAATCAACGGACTTGGGTTCCCGAAGATATCCTTTTTGGGTATCCATTTCACAAGACTATCCCGAAGGTTTTATCATTGTTGAAAATCAACGAGCCATCGACAATGGGCTGACCATTAGATCTTTAACCACAAYGGCACAGGATACAAGACAATGGGCAATAAATCGAGAGTTAAAGGCGGGGCCGACAATTGAACAAGAGCAGTCGCTTCTCAAAAACTAGTAGTCGATTAGACATAAGAAACCTTTGAGAAGTGCCAAAAAATAGTGTATACTTAAATCAGAAAGACTAGGTGTGTCAGCACCTAGTCAACAATCGCTAATGTACAAAATAGCGGTTGATCCAGATTAATTCAGAAAAAGCCGTCTCGCCTAATCAGTGGGGACGGCTATTTCTTTTTAGCGAAGAAAATGACTAATGATACAACGATTGAAAAGCCCCCGATCATTACAGTTGCAAGCTGCATAAGCAAACTCATCGATTCAAAACTTGTCATAGGCATCACCTCCAATCCCTGGAAGTGATCATCCGCTACCTGTCATCTACAATTGTTCCTTTTATTATAACATAAACAGAATATATGTTCGTATTTTTGTTGAAAAAAAGAACATAATTTTGGCAATGCCATTTTTTGCTCGTTAACTTCATTAACGAGGTGTTTTACATTTTTCAGGGAACTTCATTTCTTTAATAGAGGGAATCTCAAAAGGATTGATTGAAAATCCTTATGAATCAGAAAATTTATTTCCGAATAAAACCTTGTTTTTTCAGGAAATCTTTCAAATGTTACCGACGGGCATCCCCTAAATAGCTATTGATTGGGTCCAGTTGGTCGTCTTTTGATTTGAACCTCTAGTAGCGTACAAATACCATAGCCGCTATAGATAAATTTTGTGCGAAAATTGCAACATCTGTTGTTCCGACGATTACATTTTCTGTTGTATCCGCTACAATAGTAGTATCATTAATTACACTAGCAATTTGAAGTCTCTTAAAATCATCACAACAAACAAATACAGCTCCAGCTGTTTCCATTTGTGTCGGGTTTTTTGATAATTGCCCCAATTTGTTCTTGATAACTTAGTCAGTTATCCAAATAACACTATAAGCTTGTACAAAATGAGAACTCGCTGCATGTTGAGCAACTGAAATAAGTTCAAAAACTTCTTCTTTTGACAATTTCTTGTTTTTATATGTACGAATTGAGGTTTGAGAAGAAAGTAAATCCAAGACCAACCGAAATCATCTCCTTTCTACATATCGTCACAGAAAGGATTCTAAAATGTGAAGGAGTGCCCTCAGCATGCACAGGAATATGGATCTTTATAAATACTTAATAACAAAAGCCGAAAAATTAACTGATGACTGGTACAAATCGATTGATCAATCTACTGCAGTAGGTGTATATGCATCTAAAGATGAAAAAGATATTAATCGTTTAAAATCTCAAAATTATAGTTTTCATGAACATTTAATTCAGGTTTTTTTGGAAGATGAATATGAATTCTTTAAAGCTTTTGAAGTTTGGTTAAACGAAATTGTTACCGATACTGGTCATCAATCTACACCCACTCATATAATTTTGCAGGAATTCCTCAATGTACAAAGACAATATCTTAGTATGATTGAGAGTTTCGAAAGAGAGAATGAAGGAACTTATACAAAAGAACAAATTTACTCATGGAATCATATTATTCTAAAAGCGTTCAGTAGGGTTATGACTAGATTTGTAGAGGTACACGATCAGCTATCTTTGCGAAGGCTAAAAAGTCAGCAAGAATTGATTAATGACTTGAGTGCTCCGGTGATTAAATTACATCAAGATGTTGGTTTACTTCCTGTAGTGGGTGAAATCGATACGCAACGAGCTAAATATTTGTTGGAAAATACATTGATGGAATGTACGAAAAAATGCATTACTCATTTGTATGTAGATTTATCAGGTGTAAATGTAATTGATACAATGGTAGCCATGCAAATTTTCCAATTAATAGATGCATTGAAGATTGTCGGAGTTAAGACTACATTATCCGGAGTTCGACCAGAAATCGCTTTGACAGCAGTTCATCTGGGTTTGAACTTCAAAGACATCCATATTGCTGGAAATCTATCCCAAGCATTACAAATGAAATAGACTAAGATAAACCTGTGCTCAGCTGAGCACAGGTTTTTTTGTGCAATCATATTACAGTCTGATTAAAAGTTTTCAAAAGTGTTTAACTTTAATAAAGCGTTGGGTAGATAGAATGTAAATCAAAAAATAGGAGGTAACCCCATGAACTTTGAATCAAATCGTAAAATTGAAGTTGCTCGTACAGAAGATGAAATGTATGGAAAATTAGAACAACTAAAAGCACAAGGTTATTCCGAGAGTGATATACATGTCATTTCAAAAGATCATGCACACATGAGTACATTAAATCGCTATTCTGAAGTTTCGACGCATGAAGCGGGTACATTCATGGATAAATTCAAATCATGGTTTACGGGAGAAGATTCCGTTACAGAAGGCCTGAGGAAATTAGATTTAAATGACGCAGAAACTGATCGCTATTCAAAAGATGTTGCTAGTGGTGGGTTTTTACTGTACACCGATGCATCGCTAAACGATAGTGTCACAGATTCTCACCAGAATGAGTTTGAAGAAGGCTATGATACGTTTGGATCAACTGGAAACAGTTATGAATCTTATCATGGGGAAGAGCGGGCAGTTCAACCAATTGAACCAGGTTTCGAAGAAAAGACTCATAACGAAGCGACAAGTCAGTCAAATGAGTTTACCTCTTCAGCACGTACAAACTTTGTTGAATCACGATTCAATGAAACAGATAAAAATCTTACTGGAGATTCCACAACCTTTGGTGCAGAAGAACCGCGAAGCGAAATGACTATTGACAGTGGTAAAAATCCTCAAAGCGAATATGATGAAGAACAGGGGTTTGAACCGTCAACAAATGATTTTGTAAATGAGACTGATGGTCGTTTCGACGAACCTACAGATCGTTTTGCGCGAGGTGAAACTTTCGCTACGGATCCATATTTGGCCAGAGAAGAAGACCATATAGGTCATTCAATGCAGGAAGATAGAATGGTCCAGAAGAATCGTACGAATATTCAGGATACTATTACGAATGAACAACAGACAGATGGATTCCAATCTCCTGGTGCAGACCCTAATTTAGGACCTGCAGCATTTGGTAGTGAACTAAATAATGATAAATCCACTGAGGAAATGAAACACGATTTTAATAGAGACCCTCGAACGGAAGAAAAACGAGTTTTTGGGACTGAGTATACAGCAGGTAAACATAACGAACCAACTAATCAATCTGAAGAAAAAGCTTTAAATAAGTACAACACATCCGGAGAGCCAGAGTATAGAGAAACTGGTTACGAAAATGAAGGACATGGCAATGCATTTGCATTCGACACGAATTCTACTGAGAATGAATTTCCCTCAGGTGGCGTCGATGAAGATGAAGATGTTACAACGGATCAATATGAGGAACGCTTAGATAGAGATAAATTTCTTCGCGAAATTCCCCCAAACAGCAAATTATTTTAATAAATGGTAGCCATGCTGCCCATACTATTGCTATAAGATGACCTCCTTATAGATAAACCCCTTACAGAATTCAGCGGCTGTAAGGGGTTTTGTGCGTTTAGAATATTGGCGATAGTACAATGAAAATCCGTCATATAAATGATGTTTCCAACAAGTCCGCCTAAGCTGACTTTCAATAGGGGAATGGGGAAATATATTTACTTCTGTTGAGAATTGATTAAAACTGCTTAATTATCATTGGAATTACTTGAAGAGTGATAGTCAAAAGAAAATCGGTGTACTTTCAAATGATTTGTCGATGAAAGATGGAGTAATTAAGTCGATTTTGAGTGGATATACAGCCAATCACATAGTTTCTGAAAAACTAAGAAATTGTGTGAAGCCGCTATTGATAATGTCCTTTCTACCTGTAAATGACAATAGTCTCCAAATATTTCCCGGGCAATAACAAACCACGAGAGTAATTACTGACAAAATTATTCTTAATACGAGTTGTTTCTATAATATAAATTATATTGACTGAATTTTCGTATTTTAATATGATGAGAATAAGACTTTCAGAGACTAGACGGGGGATAGAGATAGTGAAGAAAAAAATAATAATAATTTGTCTAATGTTATCGACTTTCAGTTTAACCTTTAGTCCGATTGTAGAGGCATACAGCACAACAAAAACACATACTTCAACTATGGCACAGTTAAAGAAATCTTCCATTTTCAAGAAAAAAACTCAAACAGTTGAGCCGATTGCCAGACCAGTTTCTTTAACTGGACAAGCAGTATATGCAAATATTGCTTCGATCGCTCCTAACTTTGTCGGAACTCCATATATTTTCGGTGGGAAAACACCTGCTGGCTTTGATTGTAGTGGATTTATTCATTACGTTCATCAGTTTGCGGGACTGGACATACTTCGGATGAGTAGTGAAGATTATTTCAAACTATCATCCAAAGTGAATGTACCTGTAGTAGGTGATTTAGTATTCTTTAAAGATACATACAAAGAAGGAATTTCTCATATGGGCATTTATATGGGAGAAAATACATTTGTTCATGCCGGATCAAAAGGTGTAGAAATCACAAAACTTGATAATCCGTATTGGCAACTACACTTTGTCGCGTTTAAACGTTTTAATGTTGTAACGGACTAAATGAAAACAAGCACCGGAGTGAGTATCTCCAGTGCTTGTTTTAACTTTCCGTTATGTAAAATCGTTCCTTGAGAATCGAAAACTCGATGGGCGTAAATACCCCGTATCTACAAAGCGCTTTTTTAGATACGGGTTAATCAATTGTCTTCGCTTATGAAATTGTAGCTGGTAATAGCTTTGCAGATGTTAGACGGTTACGAACTAGAATCCCTGTAGTTGCAGCAAGTATTGCTTTAATTATTCCCACCAGAATAAATGGAGTTACACCGCCAGTTAAAGCTGCAGTCCAACTTAGTTCAGCGACGAATTTCAACCAAACAGCACCAAATGAAAGAGTAATAATCATCGCAATGATATTTGCGATGACAGCATTTTTAACTGTAAATCCGAATCGCTCCAGTAGCCAGCCTATTAAGAAGGCTGCTGGAATGAATCCAATTATATAGCCTCCAGTAGGACCAAAAACTACTCCGATCCCTGATGACATTTCACTAAATACAGGTAATCCTGCAATTCCCAACATTATATAGACTAAGACGGACAATACCCCATAACGCTTGCCTAAAATGGTAGCCGCCAGTCCAATAGCAAGGGTTTGTCCAGTAATTGGAACGAGTGGAAGGGGAATAGTTATTTGTGCCATAATCGCAATGATTGCTGCGAATAGAGCGGTAACAATTAACATCTTCAGGTGTTCGTTTCTCATATGTATAACCTCTTTTCATTAAGTGAACTATTTATTAATTTTAGTTAACACAAATAGTATCATAATAATATTCTGGTATTTCGTCAATACTTGCTTAGGATTATATATATTTGGGTCAAGATTTATCAGTCCTGCCTTATTC
>NZ_JBFUIO010000089.1:0-9176 GCF_056401835.1 Paenisporosarcina sp. P4_D4
TCCAGAAAACACACCACGAATTCTAGATAACGCTAATCGAAATCTAGATAAGTCATCACGAAATACAGATATCTGCGCCCCAAATGTAGATAACAATTTACTTTGACACCAATTCCAGAAAACACACCACGAATTCTAGATAACGCTAATCGAAATCTAGATAAGTCATCACGAAATACAGATATCTAGGCACCAAATGTAGATACCAATTTACTTTGATACCAATTCCAGAAAACACACCACGAATTCTAGATAACGCTAATCGAAATCTAGATAACCATGCACGAAATGCAGATTTCCAACTCCTGATCCACAATCACCCTTCAGCACGAATAAATCTAGGAAGTGTGCTAAACTTGAAAATATGAAAAAGTACATTCTATTTATCTTCATCCTAGCAACACTATTTTATTCTTCTGCACAAACGTATGAAGAACAGTCGTTGATTCCTGACCTCATGAGATGGCTCCCAAACGAACCTTTTAAAGGTGGTTTATCTCTTTTGCAAATTCCTTATTGGGGGACAATCGTTTCTGTGGAAGAACGTGGGTACCATGCATTTATTGAATTTCTAATCAGAAAAGGAGCACATGTTGTTACGTTTGGTGCTCTTGCTATTGCCGCGTATATCATGGTAGGTCGCTTAAGGATGGCATTTATCCTTACAGTAGTACTGGCGATTGCTGATGAATTTCATCAATCACTGACAGGCGGGCGGACACCAACCATACATGATGTTTTGTTGGATTCATTTGGTGCGGGTTTGGCATTAATCTCTATTTATTTCATTGAAAAGTATAGGTCTAAAAAAAAGAAGTCCATTTAAAATGGGCTTCTTTTTTACATGATAAGAAAACGCTTGCAAAAAAATGAAGATTTTGTAAATAAACTATATTATTAATGGGAATATTGGTAAAATTAATAGGGTAAGAGTTTTTACCTAATAACCTACATATTCGAAGGAGGAAATTTGTACATGTCGAAATTGTCTAATAAGAAATTCTTAGCTACTACTGTTACTGCTGCGGCCGTAGCCATGGCTTTTGCTCCAGTTGCATCAGCTGACGAAATGAAATTCACTGATGTAGGTGAGAAATATAGTGATGCGGTTAACTTTTTGGTGGGAAGCGGTATATCTAAAGGGCTAACTGATACACAATTCGGTGTTAGCAAAAACATTGACCGAGTAGATGCAGCGGTTCAAGTTGCACGTGCATTAGGTTTTTCTGAAGACGGAAAGTATAAGAGCTCTGGATTCACTGATGTACCAGCTCGTGCAAAATGGGCAGTTGATGCATTGGTAGAAGCGAAGATTGTAAACGGTAAGACGAATAAATCGTTTGGCTCTTATGACGATTTGACTCGTGATGAAACTTCTAAGATATTAGCAAATGCTGCTAAGCTACCAATCGATGAGAGCGTTACAAAGACTAAATTTACAGATGTAAATCCTAGATTTGCAAAATATGTTGATGCTCTTGTTAAAGCTGGAATCACAAATGGACAAACAGAAACAAAATATGGTTCATGGTACGCAGTGAGACGTGGTGAACTTGCATTGTTCCTTGATCGTGCAAAAGAACATTTTGGTTTCTACGACTTAACTGTTATGCATACAAATGATACACATGCATACCTAGAAACAGCTCCATTCCGTGCTACTGCAATTAAAGAAGTACGTGCAGAAAATGAAAACAATATTTTACTAGATGCTGGTGACGTATTCTCTGGAGATCTTTACTTCAACGCATTTGAAGGCGCTGCAGACGTTGAGATGATGAACTACCTTGGTTATGATGCCATGACTTTTGGTAATCATGAATTCGATTTGGGATCTTCAAAAGATGGCCACAAGTCTTTAACGGAATTCATCAAAAATGCAAAATTCCCATTGGTATCTGCTAACGTGGATTTCTCGAAAGACCCATTGTTTGACGGACTTCAATCAAAAACTTACGCTTCATCATACAAAGATGGACAAATCTATAATGGTGTGGTTTTAGATGTTAATGGTGAAAAAGTAGGTGTGTTTGGCTTAACAACTGAAGAAACACCAACAATTTCTTCAACAGGGAAAGTTGAATTCAAAAACTACATTGAATCGGCAAAAGCGTCTGTAAAAGCACTTCAAGAACAAGGCGTAGATAAAATTGTCGCACTTACTCATCTTGGTTTAGATGATTCCTTGAAATTTGATAATGACTTGGAATTAGCGAAACAAGTTGAAGGTATCGATATTATTGTTGGTGGCCATACACATTCGAAAATTTCTGCTCCGGTAGTATCTAAAGCGTTCGACGCTCCAACAGTTATCGTAACGGCAAATGAATATGGTAAATTATTAGGAACTCTTGATGTTACTTTCAATAAAAAAGGCGAAGTTTCAGTCTTTGCTGGAGAATATTTAGAAATGAAGGCTGAAAACTTTGCTGCTGATGAAGGCGCTGTGAAATTATTGGCTCCGTATAAAGCAGAAGTTGAAGCTATTAAAACTCAATCTACAGGTACAACAGCAGTAGCGATGTTAGATGGACAACGTGCTGGTGATACAGAAGGCAAGTCAAGTGTTCGCTTCAATGAAACAAACCTTGGAAACTTGATGACTGACGGTATGCTTGCAAAAGCAAAAGGTATCAATAAAGATACGGTAATCGCTCTTCAAAACGGTGGGGGTATCCGTAGTTCAATCGATGCGGGTGACATTACAGTTGGTGAAGTATTGAAAGTTATGCCTTTTGGTAATGCATTGGCAATCATAGACCTTAAAGGCTCTGAAATCAAAGCTGCTTTGGAACATTCAGTGTCTCAAGCACCAAAAGAAAACGGTGCATTCTTACACGTATCTGGCATGAAATTTGAGTATGATAGTTCAAAAGAAGCGGGCAAACGTGTAACAAAAGTTCAAGTTAAAGTTGGAACTGAATATGTGGCTCTTGAAGATGCGAAAAACTACTTCGTAGCAACTAACACATTCACAGCTAAAGGTGGAGACGGTTACGAAATGTTCAAAACGGCTTACAATGAAGGTCGTGTGTCTGAACCAGGTATCGTTGATTACACAAGCTTCATCGATTACATCAAGACGTTGGATAAAGTTGATCCAAAAGTAGAAGGTCGCATCGTTGACGTTGCTACTCCTGCTCCTGCAGCTAAATAATTAAGTAAATTAATAAATTGTAAAATACCCCCGGCATCTTTTGATGTCGGGGGTATTGTTTTTTGAAAGGTTGTAATGAGTGAGAATTGTCATTGTATTTTAAATAAGAGTTTATAATAAACAACTCAATAATAGTAATGTTTAATAGCTAATTTTTCTATTAAAAAATCCTGACCGGTATTTCGGTCAGGAAGACTTATTATCTATTCATTGCCTTATCTAAAAGTGCATTACGACGAGCTTCTTTTTCAGCTTCATAGTCATTTATTAAACTTTGAGCGTGGGACTTTCCATAACCGTTTGCTACAAGTTCCTTTTCAATAACTGAAATTGCTGAGTAAAATACTTTGTCTGTTCGGCCTTCCAATTCAGAAGCAGCTGAAGTGTATTTGTTGTAGAAGTAAGCGTAGTTAATTGATTCACCATTTGCTTTTTTTCCTTGATATTCTGAATATGCACGACCAACTAATGCATTAATACGGCTATTTGCCTGAGATTGCAGACTCGACATTACGGGTTCATATTTCTGTTTAATAGAAGCAACTGTTACACCACTATCAGGGGTGTTGCCTGTGCTGGATCTACCGTTTGATGAATTACCAGTTGTACTCGTTTTTGTACCAGTAGAAGAGTCGTCATTTGTTGTTCCGTTACTAGAATTTGTACCTGAAGATCCATTGTCAGTAGACACGACCGGAATATTATTGTTAACCTCCGATTCAACAATGTTGCCATCTTCATCTAATTCAATAGAAGTGCCATCTGGTAAGTCAATTTTATATGTTTCTTTAGTAATTTCTGTGACTTCTGAATCGGCTATATCATATTCCTTAATTTGAAAAATGTAAATTAAATATCCACCAACGATTAAAAATAAAGCTACGAAAGCAGCTAATATTTTCTTCCAATGCTTTTTCACGCGCAGACGCCTCCTAAATAAATTCTACTATAAGATTACCATAATTCGACATGAACCAAGTAGATTTATTGAAAAGACAATCCAATTTCAATATATTTGGTAAATTCGGTTGTGGTTGGAAAATCTATGGACTATAATAAACACTACGTAATAAGCAAATATAACCAAGAGGTGATTTAATGACTAAATTTTCTAGTGATAATAAGACTATAAAAGCAATAATCGCAGGAGCGGTTGCATTCACACCCGTGATAGCAGTAGGTATAAATGCTGAGAAGACTAGTGCAGCAGAGCAGGATTCTCTACCTAGTAACGTGGAAACGTTCCTTAATCAATTAGATGTAGTTTATGCGGATCCAAGTTTGACTAAAGATGACTTATCTAAATTACATGCAGCCCAAAATTACTTAGCTGCCAAAAGTGACTGGGTAGATGTTGCAGAAAGAATGCTTAATAAAAGTACTTTAACTGCTGAAGAGCAGAAAGTTCTTACGTATCTTCTTCCTTTATTTGCCGCAAGTACAACAACTAACTTAAAAGCTTCTATTAATAGTTTCTACTCAAAGGTGAGTGATGCTGAATTACAAAAAGCATTTGATGTACAAGTAGGTTCTACTACATTTACAAAAGCTACTTTTACTTCATTCTTAGTAGAAACTGAAACTAAAGTTTTTACTAACTATGCGAACAATACAAAAGGGACAACTTTATTTAACGAATTTGTGAATGCACTAATTTCCCCAACAAGTTATCCAGATGTAAAAAAAGCAATTACAGATAAGTTCGTATTAACTAGAGTTTTTGATGAGCTCCAAGATATCTTGAGTGTTGGAATAATTAATGACGCTAAACCTGCTTTTGCAAAAGTTGCGACTATTTATGACGGAAAATTCGGTGTCGACACAGGAAATCCAGGCGGTGGTACTCCAGGACCAACACCACCTCCAGTTGAGGTAAATAAAGATGAGGTATCAACGGATGGATCAACAATTGAGTCAAATCCACAATCTGTAATCGATGCAATTACGAAAGCGGCAACTGTTGAAGAGTTAGTTGTTAAATTAGATGCTGGTGTTGAAGTTGTAAGTATTCCTGCAACAATATTAAGTGCTCTCAAAAACAAAAACGGTGAAGCGGTAGTTGTTATCGTTTCTGGAGACGCTACATATGAAGTTCCTGTTTCTCAGATTGACCTTTTGGCAGCTGCTGCGTCGCTAGGTGTTGCTTCTGCTGAATTAAAATTAGTAGTAACAGTTGATGAAGTCGCAAACCCACTAGCAGGTAAAGCTGGATTTAAAACACTATCTGATGCAATTGATTTCAAACTTTCTTTAGTAGCACCGGATAATAAAACAATCGAATTGAAAAATTTCAGTAAACCTGTTCAACGTTCAATTAGTACTTCTACAACCCTAAATCCATTAACAACAGTTGGTGTGGTAGTCAATGCTGACGGTTCAGTCGTAGCAGTTCCGACATTTGTAGAAGATAAAGAAGCTAATCTATACCGTAACAGTAACTCTGTTTACACACTAATTGAGAACTTCAAGACATTTAATGATGTAAATAACGGTAAAAATTGGTCAGAAGAATATGTTGAGAAATTAGCTTCTCGTATGGTAGTTAAAGGGACGACTGCAACAACATTCTCTCCAAACCGTGAAATTACACGTGGTGAGTTTGCTGCAATTTTATCTCGCGGTCTTGGATTAATTTCGAAATCTTCAAATGTTAAATTTACTGATGTCTCTTCAAAACAAGCTTTCAATCTTAATGGTGAAATTGCAGCAGTAGTTGAAGCTGGAATTGTTAAGGGTGATGCGAAAGGTAAATTCCGTCCATATGATGAAATTTCTCGTGATGAAGCAGCAATCATGATTAGCCGTGCACTTGATTTTATCGGCACTGATGGCGTTAAAGTAGACACGACTAAAAAGATTACGAATTTTACAGATTACCGTTACATCGGTAACACTGCACGACCACACGTTCAAAAAGTTTATCAAGCTGGATACATCAACGGTTACAGCAATGGAACGTTTGGTCCTTCACAAGATACTGAACGTGGCCAAATGGCAAAAATTCTTTATAACTTCTTACAATCTGTCAAATTCATTAACTAAATTACAAAAGACCTCACAGAGTGAGGTCTTTTGTAATTTATATTCTCCAATTAAAATACAGCAAAATAGAGTGAAAAAGTCGATTATTGTTAAAATATAGACCAATAGAAACATAGAAATTTGGCAAATTTTATGTTACGATTCCGTTACAACATAGAAAAAGGAGAATTTTGCGATTTGAAAAAATTATGGTTGTATGCTTTCTTTGCTGCAGTATTCATTGGATTAGGGTTTCCTGTAACACAAGCTTCGGCTAACACATCATTTAGTGATGTTGGAACTACCCATAGAGCCCAAGAGGAAATCTATTATTTAGTAGAAGGAGGAATTGCGAACGGAATTTCTTCGACATCCTTCTCACCGAACCAACAAGTAACGCGTGGACAAGCTGCTGCTATGCTAGGGCGTGCACTTGGTTTGAATGGAGAGAAAAAGGCAACATCCTTTTCAGATGTCTCTTCAAACTATTTTGCATCTGGATATATTCAACAAATGGTAAATAAGGGGATTATTTCAGGTTATCCTAATGGCCAATTCCAGCCTAACAAAACTTTGACACGTGGTGAAATGGCTCTTTTAATTAGTCGCTCATTTGGGTATGGAGCAAACTCTGTATCAATTGCTTCTTCTCGTCTGATGGAAAAAGGAATTGCACAAGGTTATGCTGACGGTTCATTTGGTGCATCTGAGACGATTATTCGAGCAGACTTCTCTGTATTCTTAGCTCGTGGAATTCATAGTCAATTCCGTACGTCTGATGAACAAACGTTTAACCGTCCTATGTATGTAAATGTAGATAGTTTAAACGTCCGCACTGGTCCTAATACACAATACCCTTCTTTGGTAAAAGTAAACAAGGGACAAGTCGTTGAATATGGATATACAATTGGAGATTGGTCTTTCATACGTGTAAATGGAAAAGAAGGATTTGTACATAGTTCATATATCCAAATAGATTTGCCAGATCCGAATAATCCAACGCCTCCTGTCGTAACACCGCCACCTACTACTGTACCTAGCGATTTAGTTGTCATCATCGATCCAGGTCACGGTGCACACGATCCAGGCGCTCAGGGGTTTGGTTATAAAGAAAAAGATGTCGTATTGAGCATTTCCAAATTAATTAAGACATATTTCGATAAAACACCAATTCAGGCAAAATTGACAAGATCCACAGATGTTTTTCTTGAGTTGGGCGCACGTACTAAATTTGCTTCGCAAAACAATGGTGATATTTTCATCAGTATGCATGCAAATGCACTGAATGGTTCAGCGAATGGAACAGAAACTTATTATTATCGAACAGCTGCAACTAATCCATATGTAAATGATTCCAAAGCTCTTGCCACATATATTCAAAATCGTATGCTAGAAGCATGGGATTTGGCAGACCGTGGTGCTAGACCTGGGAACTACTATGTATTACGTGAGAATACAATGCCTGCAGCTTTAGCAGAAATCGGATTTATCGATAACAAGACTGATAATGCGTATATCGCATCATCTACACGTCGTGACCAAATGGCAAAAGCTATCTTCATGGCAACTCTTGACTATTTCTACCACTATGAAGGGCGAAAAGATGTGTTGCCATTATATAACACGGTAAACGGCAAACCTTCTCCTAAACTTCATTAAACCAAAAACGCTGATCTAAAGAAAATTTAGGTCAGCGTTTTTCATATGAGTCAATTAAAAGTATAATGAGAAAAAGAGATAGGGGGCGATAGCGTGAAATACATTGGGAGTATTGCTTTGTCTGCGCTTTTACTTTTTGGTAGTTTACCCAATCATGAAGTAGTTGCGGAAACAACGCATCACATTCTAGTAAAAGTAAACGATAGCCAGAAAGATTTACTCGATAATTACAAGATACTGCGTGAATTCGACACTATCCCGGTAGTTGAACTTGAAGTAACATCTTCACAACTGAATGAACTTAAGATGGATTCATCAAATGTTCAAATCCTGCCAGATTTTGATTATCAAATTTCAGCGGATTCAGTCCCAGTATCCTTTAAACAACTTAAAGTTACGCCTACACAAGTTACACCCTATACAGGAAAAGGCGTTAAGGTAGGTATTCTGGATACAGGAATTGACACGGAGCATTCCGATTTGTTTGTTCGTGGAGGCTTTTGCAGTTTAGAAGTAAGATGCCCACAATCTGTGTCTTACGATGATGACAACGGTCATGGAACACATGTTGCGGGAACGATAGCTGCGCTGAAGAATAATGCAGGTATTCAAGGTATAGCGCCAAATGTTGAATTATTTGCAATTAAATCGTTAAATCGTAATGGAGGCGGTTCTACTGCCAGTTTAGTCGCTGGTGTAGAGTGGGCCATTAAGAATGATATAGATATTTTAAATATAAGTGTTACAACTAACGGGGATGACCCCGCTCTTCGCATGGTATTGGATAAAGCGTATCAAAGTGGGATGGTGCTAGTTGCCGCTGCTGGGAACGAAGGAGAGTCTTTGCAAAAAGATAGTGTTCAATATCCCGCAAAATATGACAGCGTCATCGGTGTTTCTGCTATAACTGCAACAAACGAGAAATTGCTTGAATCTTCAAGTGGACCAGAAGTTGAAATTGCAGCACCAGGTTCATCTATAGTTAGTACATATCCGAGAAATTTGGATACAACGGATGGCCAACAGAACGGATATTTTTCTCAATCAGGTACTTCTATGGCTGCTCCACATGTGACCGGAGTGTTGGCACTTTATAAAGAACGATTCCCAAATGCATCAAATGTAAAATTGCGTCAAATGTTGCAAGTGACAGCCACGGATTTAGGTGCAGTAGGACGAGATGAAACGTTTGGGTATGGAGTCGCTACCTATGAGCCTATCATTACAGAACTACCATTCTTGGAATCCAAAGTAGCAAATGGTCAGATCTTGTTTACATTACAAAATAAAGATGCTGTGAGTAGTTGGAAGCTAACAGAAAATGGGACTACCCTAAAAG
>NZ_JBFUIO010000090.1:0-9109 GCF_056401835.1 Paenisporosarcina sp. P4_D4
GGATATACCTTGGGTGGCTATTCTGGGTAGTATTATTTTAATCATATTGATTATTATTGTATGGCGCTTAGCTAAAAATAGAGCGGAATTTGTAGAACTTAAAGAAAATCAAGTGGAATACGAAAGAACTCAAAGCAACACCATGCAAGTAAGCGAACAGAAGGATATGTCATGGAGTTATTCAATGGAGACCAATGTAGTGCGAGACGCATACCGAGTTTATGAATTGGATGCAAGCTCACATGGTTATACACGCAATCACAACGAAACAATACGGGAATGGTTCATCAGAGAAGGATGGCACGTCTCTGAACGCTTCTATGACGTTTACGATGTCGTCCGTTATAGTAAAGGGTTGATGAATGAACATGATGGTAAATGGTTTATTGAAGAATTAAATCATCTTTCGAAAAAATATTTTAAAAATGAGGTTTAACTTTTTAAATTTTGGGGGAAAGTATATTTGAACACAGCAACATTCTCATTTCCCCCTTTTTATAGGACACATTTCCGAAAGGAATGTGTCCTACTTTTTTTGTCTTCCAAACTTACCTAATAAGAATTCTTCGAATAAGCTTTTTTCCCATCCACTAAACCCACTAAAATTATTAAAGATTCAGGTACGATACAATTCTCTATTTAGTGAGGAAGATCGAAGTCGAAAAATAGTTCATTATTTCAAAATGTTTCGATGCTTAAATCAAGGAACTTTGATAAACTTATAGTCAATTACAGAAATTTTCCAACTTGGAGGTTACATATAATGATTGAAAAAGCACATATCGGTTTTGTAGGCACAGGAGTAATGGGTAAAAGTATTGTTAAGCATCTACTGACAGGTGGCCATCAAGTCACCATTTATACACGTACGAAAGAAAAAGCGGAAGATTTACTTGATTTGGGTGCAAAGTGGGCACAGTCTCCAGGTGAAGTTGCATCCCAAGTGGATATTATTTTCACTATGGTCGGTTATCCATCAGACGTAGCAGAAGTTTATAATAGCGCAACAGGAATCTTTGAAAACGGAAAAGACGGATTGGTTGTAGTCGATTTGACAACATCAACACCGACACTTGCGATTGACCTTTATAATAAGTCCCAGTCACTGGGCATGAGTTCACTTGATGCCCCGGTCTCAGGTGGGGATGTTGGTGCAAAATCAGGCAAGTTATCAATTATGGTAGGAGGCGACAAAGAAGTTTTCGATAAGCTGTTTCCGATATTTGAGTTATTTGGTGAGCATATCATTTATCAAGGGAAAGCGGGCGCTGGTCAGCATACAAAAATGGCTAATCAAATTGCCATTGCCTCTTCCATGATTGCAGCATGTGAAGCAATCACTTATGCCAAGGAAGCGAAGCTCGATCCAGAAATGGTCTTGCAGTCTATTACAAAAGGAGCAGCAGGTTCATGGTCTTTGACTAATCTTGCACCGCGCATGCTGAAAGATGATTTTGAAGCCGGGTTTTATATGAAACACTTTATCAAAGATATGGGCATTGCACTCGATGAATCGAAAAAAATGAACCTGAAGTTACCTGGTTTAGAAATGACGTATGCCATGTATCAATCTTTAGCTGATCAAGGATTTGAAAATGAAGGAACACAGAGTTTAATAAAGGCTTACAAAAAATAGAATAGATTATAACGGGGTGCTGAGAGTGAGCCAACAACAAACGACTCCAAGGAGTCCGATAGCTCTTTATTTAACGTTACCGATTTTGTCCTGGGCTTTTTATGATTTTGCCAATACGATATTCTCGTCTAATATCAACACGGTATTCTTTCCTTTTTACACAGATGATGTAATTGGCACAAGTATAGCTAAACAGCAAGTTGCCAGTACGTTTGTATCATATGCAAATGCTGTCGCCAGTTTTTTCTTGGTCATGTTTACACCTTTGTTTGGCGTATGGATTGACCGAACTGGATACAAAAAACGATTCATCGTCTGGTTCGCTTCTATTTCCATCCTAGCAACTTTCATGATGGGGGTATTCGGGGGGCTTGAATCGAATTCATTAATGTGGGGCGTGCCAATGTCCTATGCATTGGTGGTCATAAGTTTCGTTATAGCTAAATTCTTTTTCAACTCCAGTCTTGTCTTTTATGATTCGATGATGAGTGATTTGGGGACTAAAGAAGAAATGCCATTAATTTCTGGATTTGGAGTGGCTGTCGGTTATATTGGAACGATTGTCGGATTACTTGTGTATCTTCTTGTCAGTGATGGTGAGTTTCATAAAGCATTCATTCCAACCGCTATTTTATATTTACTATTCAGTCTGCCATTATTTTTCATAAACAAGGATATACCGATTCMTAAAAATCAAAGAGTCAAAGGTTCATTTTTTGATGGCTATAAAGTAATAATAAATACGTTCAAAGATATGAAATCCCATAAATCAGTTTTCACTTTTATGATTGCGTATTTCTTTATAAATGATGCCATCTCAACCACTATTGCTATGATGGCCATTTATGCAACTGTCATAGTCGGTTTTTCTTCTGGACAATTCATTATTTTATATCTTATTTCAACTATTTCCACTGTTATTGGGTCTTTTGTATTTGGATACATTACAAAGAGGATAGGAGCAAAAAATGGGGTGACAATTGTTGCTGTATTAATGATTGTATCCCTCATTGTTGCTGTTTTTGCAGTCGAGCAATGGATGTTCTGGATTGCAGGAAGTATGTTCGGAGTTTCACTTGGTTCCATGTGGGTAACGTCGCGTACACTCATAATTGAACTGACTCCTGAAGATAAGCGAGGCCAATTCTTTGGATTGTTTGCTTTTTCTGGAAAAGTGTCTTCTATTATTGGACCTGCACTTTATGGGACCATTACGTATCAATTACAGGATTATGGAACAATTGCAAGTCGCATTGCCTTGTCTACTTTAATTGTGATGACGATTATTGGTTTAATCATTCATTTACGCTTAAAGCATGATTCAACCATTTCAGTGGATTAAAACACTGCTGAACAAAAAAAGCCGGTAACCATGAAAATGGTTCCGGCTTTTTAAAAATAAATTAATCTAAATAAGTGCTGCCAAAAGTATAAGTACGTTTCTTAACTGGTTGTTTTCGAGACAGTGGGGTGGAGGCATGTGTGGGTTTTTTCTTTATTATCGTTTGATGCAAGCCTGTGTAATCACTTAACAGCTGTTTGGCAAGATTCAAACTCATTCGTCTTTGTGGATTACGATAATTCTCATCAAGATGTCCCAAATGTGGAAGGCTTTGAAAATCCTCTTTTTTGGGTAATAAATGAAAGTAGTAATCAGCACATTGAACTAAGACAGAAGATTGTTGTTGACTAAAACGAGGGTTTTTCACAAAGTGTAATCCCAATTTTTTAGCACGTCCGGTTTCAATCATCTTTTCAATGGTCAATCTTTTTAATTCATATAGAAATTTATTATCAGTAGCAGTTTTTGCATGACGATTAACTGAATAAATAGCGGAAGCCAGTTGTCCATCTGTCCTATCTTGTTTCATGAAACCCCACCCTTCAAATCTTGAAAAATTGAGAATATTAGCCAGAATCAAGAAAAATTCAGAGCATTCAATTAACTACTATCATACCAATTCATTCCCAATCTGTATAGTTGAAAACAAAAAAATATGGGAAAGGTGATAAAATTATGGAAAAAAAGAAAACAGCCATTTTAGATATCGGGTCAAATACAATTCGTTTAGTGATATATTCCTATGATGATATCAGAGGACTTAGGGAATTTGAAAATATAAAAACAGTTGCACGCTTACGCACTTTTATTCTACCAGATGGGTCAATGTCTGAAGATGGCATTTTGCTTCTTAAGGAAGTATTAACATCTTTTAAACAAATGCTTAAAGACTATGATGTCGATAATGTTATTGCAACAGCTACTGCGGCTATTCGGCAAGCCACCAATCAACAACAGATTGTTGAACGTATGAAGAAAGAAACCGGATTTGATCTCGATGTCTTAAGTGAAGAAGATGAGGCATATTTTGGTTTTTTAGCTGTTGTTCATTCTGTATCGACTGAGTCTGCCGTAACGATTGATATCGGAGGTGGAAGCACCGAGATTACGTACTTTGTAGATAAAAAATTGCAAAAGACACATAGTTTTCCTTTTGGGGTTGTTTCCTTGCAGCAACAATTCATGAAAGATGAGAAGTTGACGCCCGTCGAAAGAGAACAGCTAGCTTTGTTTGCAGAAGCCCAATTCCGATCTCTTTCTTGGCTAAATGGTCTGAGTTTACCCGTTATCGCAATCGGGGGAAGTGCACGAAACATCGCACAAATCGATCAACAACGGAAGGAATATCCGATTTCTAATGTTCATCAATATCAAATGAAAGTGCATGATTTATACACTTTAAGTGATACATTAGGTGACTTATCGGTTAATGAACTAAATAAAATAGATGGGTTGTCGAGTGACAGGGCAGATATTATATTACCGGCACTTGAAGTGTTCAAAGCGTTAATGAAAGTTGTCCATTCCGAGGAGTTTGTGTTCAGTCGCAAAGGTCTGAGGGAAGGGATTATGTTAAATCGGGTGCTGCAAATACATCCGGATGCTCTGAACAAGTACGATGTTTTTACCCATAGCAGCGAGGCACTAGCAGCAGAATTCGAAATGAATCAACATGAGGCAGAGCATCTTCAATTTTTGGTAGAACAAATTTATGAAGCTTGCGTGAGTCACCAAATGATTGAACGATCGCAGGAAAGTTTAATGTTATTGAGAAGAGCGGCTGCGTTATTTTATTTAGGTGAATACATTGACGCAGATGCAGCAAGTCAACATACCTTCTATATATTATCGAATCGTTCGATTGATGGTTTGGAGCACTTAGATCGAATTAAATTGGCCTTGGTAGCATCCTACAAAAATAAAGAAACGCTCAAGCGTTATGCAGTTCCATTTGAAAAATGGCTGACGAAAGAAGAACTAAAACATTTAAGGGATTTGGGGGCAATATTAAAATTTGCTTATGGTTTGAATGGTTCAAAACGTTCGGTGGTAGACAAAGTTTTGATGGAGTCTTCCAGCAAAGGACTGATTATGAGAATTCATGTCAATGGGAATGCAATGGCKGAAGAATATCAGGCAGGGAAACAGAAGAAGCATCTTGAACGATTATGTAAATGCAACATCGATCTGGAATTTGTAGAAAAGGATGGTCATATTCATGGCTGAACATCATCCAAAGGTAGACATTGATCAACCGGATTACTATAACAATCGTGAACTAAGCTGGCTTGCTTTCAATGATCGGGTTTTACAAGAAGCAGAGGACGAACATAATCCTTTAGCAGAACGATTGAAGTTTTTAGCGATTTTCAGTTCGAATTTGGACGAATTTTTTATGGTACGTATCGCAGGTCTTCAAGATCAGGTAAGGGCGGGTTTTCAAAAACCTGAAAACAAAGCAGGACTGACTCCTAAAGAGCAACTAAAGAAAATTGCCCAGAAAACGCATTCCCTTGTAAAAAAACAGTCTGAACTTTATCAGCAATTAATCAATAATTTGAAAAAAGAAAATKTGGAAGTTTTATCGATTGCAGAGTTATCTATAACTCAAAAAATCTTCGTTCAACATTTTTTTGAAGAACATGTTTTCCCGGTACTCACGCCTGTTGCTGTAGATGCATATCGTCCATTTCCAACCTTGTTGAGTAAAACCATGAACATCATTGTCATGCTGGAACAAAAAGGGGAAGAAATTCATAAAAAAGTGGCAATCGTGCAGGTTCCATCTGTTCTAGCCAGGATGATAAAAATCCCTTCAAAGGATAAAAGTGATTCATACATTTACTTGGAAGACTTGATTATCAATCAAATCGATACATTGTTTTATGGATATAAAGTGAAAGCAGTAAATACATTTCGTATGACCCGAAACGCAGATTTAACAATTCATGAAGAAGGCGCGCGCGATCTTTTAGTGGAAATAGAAAAGGAATTAAAGAAAAGGAAATGGGGAGCCGCAAGCCGTTTGGAAGTTCGGTCAAATGAAATCAACACTGAAATTTTAGCATATTTATTAGATGAACTAGAGATTCATAAAGATGATGTTTATGAAATTGATTGCCCAATCGATTTAACCTTTCTTTTTTCATTCATTAAAGAAATTAGAGAGGGTCGTGAACATCTGGAATTTGAAAATTTTATTCCTCAACCGCCATACGATTTGGAATCTGAGGAAGACCTATTTGAAAAAGCATTACACCAGGACTTATTTTTCCATCATCCTTATGAATCATTTGCCCCCATTTTAGATTTTGTTTCTGAGGCAGCGGAAGATCCCAATGTCCTTGCGATTAAACAGACGTTATATAGGGTCAGCGGTAATTCCCCTATGATAAATGCCCTGAAACGTGCAGCAGAAAATGGCAAACAAGTAACGGTATTAGTTGAATTAAAAGCCAGATTTGATGAGGAAAACAATGTACATTGGGCCAAAGAGCTGGAGCAGGCAGGTTGCCTCGTCATTTATGGAATGCATAATTTGAAGACCCATTCAAAAATTACATTGATTGTACGTAGCCGAAACGGACGGATTGAACGATTTGTCCATTTAGGTACCGGAAATTACAATGATCAAACGGCAAAAATTTATACGGATATGGGAATTATTACAACGGAAAAGAAATTTGGTATTGATGCGACTAATTTCTTTAATTTTTTAAGTGGCTACACAGAAAAGCCGAATTTTCATCATTTGATTGTGGCTCCATATGATATTCGCGATGAGTTTATCAAGCTGATTGAACAGGAAATTGAATTCCATAAAAAGAACGGGATTGGTTATATACGTGCAAAAATGAATTCATTGACGGACAAAGACCTGATTATGAAAATGTATGATGCTTCTATTTCAGGGGTGAAAATTGATTTAATCGTACGTGGTATCTGTTGTTTGCGTCCGCAGATTATGGGAATCAGTGAAAATATCCGAGTCATTAGTATTGTGGGCAGATTTCTGGAGCATTCGAGAATTTATTGGTTTCATCATAATGGTGAAAATCATGTTTATCTATCTTCTGCGGATATGATGACCAGAAACATGATCAAACGGGTCGAGATTCTTTTTCCTGTTTATGAAGAGTCAATAAAAAAACGGATTATGAACCTTATTTTATTTCAAATGGAAGATACAGCGAAGGCCCGTGAGCAAGATCAATATGGTGAGTATCATCACCGATTGCCGAAAAATGATGAACCGGTCTGGAACAGTCAGGAAGAGCTCTTAAAGTTAGCCTATCGGATCTCGGAAGATATAGAATGAAGCATTTTAATAAAACATATATACTTTTCTACGATAGTAATGGCATAATTGGGATTAAGAAAGAATATTCAGAATAAAAAGGGGTGTCTAGTATGTTGTTGAAAGATCAAACCATAATTATTACGGGTGGTTCTAGTGGTATGGGATTCTATATGGCTAAACGTTTCGTAGAAGAAGGTGCAAACGTTGTCATTACTGGACGCGATATGGAGCGTCTGGAAACAGCTCAAAAAGCCATTTCACATGATTCCACTCGAGTAGGTATTTTTCAAATGGACGTGCGCGAACCAGAACATGTGAAGGCGATGGTTCAGTATACGGACGAGAGATATGGGAAAATAGATGGACTGGTTAATAATGCTGCGGGCAATTTTATCGTTCATGCAGAAAAGCTTTCACCGAACGGCTGGAAATCCGTAATTGATATAGTCTTGAACGGAACATTTTATTGTTCGCAAGCAGTTGGCAACTATTGGATTGAGAAAGAGCAAAAAGGAGCCATTCTTAATATGCTGGCAACATATGCGTGGAATGCCGGTGCTGGTGTTGCTCATTCTGCAGCAGCTAAAGCGGGAGTCATGTCATTGACACGTACATTAGCTGTCGAATGGGGTACACAATATGGAATTCGGGTAAATGGTATCGCACCTGGTCCAATAGAACGAACTGGTGGTGCTGAAAAACTTTGGGAATCCGAAGAAGCTGCAGCACGTACGCTCAAATCTGTTCCACTTGGCCGACTCGGACGTCCAGAAGAAATTGCAGATCTTGCATCATTTATGCTTTCCGATAAAGCTTCGTATATGAATGGAGAAATCATCACGCTTGATGGAGGTCAATGGTTAAATAAGTTTCCATTTTAAGCTTAAAATCCATGATTTGACCCATACTAACTTTACTTCATTGAAAGGGTAGGATGAGTATGGATATATGGACTTGGCCTTTGCTATTCGTTATCGTCATCATAAGTTTGATTGGTTTGTACGGGACGTGGCGCGTTATGACGCTTGAAAGTAGACGGCAGCAAGTGAATGATACGCCAATTGCACAATCAGTAAAAGATAATCCCATTTCGTTTAATCCAATTTTCTGGGTATTTGTCGCTGCGGGCGCTTTTGTCTTCGTTATTATCATGTATTACGTCATGACTTCTTCCGCTTAATCAGGGAAGAAGTTTTATTATGGATAAAACGTTTACATCTATGTTCATTCCCAGAATATGATATGATAAAAGAGTAGTATGCTGTTCGCAAGTAGAGCAGATAAAGGAGTAGAAGTGTATGATTTCGGTTACAAGCAGAGATTTTTTGGATATGCAAATCGAAGAATTCATCATCTCATCAGAAAAAGTAGCACATGTGCAAGTTGGAAATAGTGCAGAACATGCCTTATTAGTATTAACAAAAACAGGTTATTCATCCGTACCGGTTTTAGATTTCAAGTACCGTTTAAAAGGATTAGTCAGTACACAAATGATTACAGATTCCATTTTGGGACTTGATCACATCGAATACGAACGTTTACCGGATATAAAAGTGGATGAAGTAATGCAATCACCTGTTCCAACGATTCATATTAATGAAAAATTCAAAAAAGGACTTGATCTTTTGATTAATCATCCTTTCTTATGTGTAGTGGATGATGAAGAAACTTTTTTAGGTATTTTAACTCGACGAGTTGTATTGAAGCAATTGAAAAAACATATCTATCAAAATAATCAGTAATATGCAAAAATAAGAGAAGATCTCCATGGGAGGTCTTCTTTTTTCGTCTGTACAAAATTTTTACGTTAATATATCTATTTGATGAAAGC
>NZ_JBFUIO010000091.1:0-8838 GCF_056401835.1 Paenisporosarcina sp. P4_D4
TTTGATTCCAAGGTGAGTTTGCTCCTGCCCAAACTACAAACAAGTAATCTGGTTTTGCTTCAATCACTTTTTGGAGATTGGAAGTGAAATCAGTAGCTGCAGGATCTGCATACTCTTCTAACACAATTTCAGCACCTAATTCTTCTGCAGCTTTTTTAAATGCTGCAACGCCGTCCAGACCAAAGGAATAGTCAGGAGCGAATGTAGCAATTTTTACGCCTGGTTTCGCGATTGCCGCAGCACCTGCCACAGCATCTTGAGATGAGTTGCGGCCCGTACGGAAGATGTACGGATTGAATTCTGCACCCGTAATACTATCCGCTACAGCTGGTTCTACAATCATGATTTTTTCGTATTCTTCAGCAAGAGGCAGTACCGCCAATGTATCACCTGAACTTGATGAACCAACGATGAAGTCCACTTCATCTTCTTCCAGTAATTTCGTAGCTTTTTGAACCGCTACTTCTGGTTTTGTTTCCGTATCTTCATAAATAATTTCAATTTTCTTGCCCGCTACTTCCATCGTTCCGTCAGTGGCATATTCAATGCCAAGATCAAATCCACGTTGTGTTTGTTTACCGTATGATTCAAGTGCGCCAGTTAACGATGCCAAAACTCCGATTTTAATGGTACCGCCCGTTCCTTCTCCTTCAGCTTCCGCTTCGGGTGAATCCTTATTGTTACAAGCAGAGCTAAAAACAAGAACAAAAATTAAAACAAGAAACAACCATGACTTTCTCTTCATGAAAATCCCCTTCCCCTTCGCGCATTTGTAAGCGTTTACTTGCTTCCTGTTCATCTTATAAAACAAGAGTTACAAAACAGTTACAAAAAGTTTGACCTAAGTCAAACTTTTCTGCGACGAAGCTAGCGCAGCGATGCAGGAGCAAAATTTTTTTGCGACGAGTAACCGCAGGAGTAATCTTCTCTGCGACGAGTAACCGCAGGAGCAAAATCTTTTCTGCGACGAAGCAGCGTAGCGATGCAACGCACTTTCATGTTTCGAAGCTAGCGCTAGCGATGCAGAAACAGGAGCAACTTTTCTGCGACGAGTAACCGCAGACGCAATACCCCCTGAATCCTACAAAGAAAAAACCCACTCCGAGCAAAGCTCGAAACAGGTCAGGTATAGCCAATCGTAATCAATTCGAACATTTGTTCAGTCGTTTCCATAGGTTTTAAGTCAAATTCATTTTCCAGCATGTGCACGCAACGATCATACCATTTGATTGCTTGGGAGCGGTTGTGTAGCTGGTAGTGGGCATACATCAAAAGGCGGTAGGCCTCTTCCCACGTATGTTCAAGTTTAATTAGTTTCTCAGCCCAATAAATCGTTTGAGCGAATTCCTGCAGTCTGGTCGAATTCTGGGCAAGCTTTTCGATCACTTGCAAATACAATTGACGAAACTGTTCTTGCTCAAATTGGAACCAGTCACACGGGCTTTGGTTCAAATAAAAAGACCCTCTATAAAGCGCCGCAGCAGATTTCAATAAAATAATGGCTTGCTTTGGATTGCGTTCTTCCAATCCTTGTGTCGCCAGTTGTTGAAATTGCTGGACGTCACTGATCAATGCGGCTTTCGGATGGATACGATACATGTTTTGTTTCCGGATGATGAAATAAGATTCTGCACGAGGAGATCTCTTTGGTTCCAGTACATTGTAAAGTGCATTTAAAGCCACCTTAAAATCCCTATTTGCGGTTTTCTCATCCTGATCAACAAACAGTTCTCMTATCAACTCATCTTTCGGGACATACCGGTCTCTATGAATGAATAAATAYACAAATAAATCCTTCGCTTTTTCCCTTTGCCACTTTTTGTCTTCCACTTCTTCATTGCCGAGCGATATGGCTAACGGTCCAAGCAATTGTACATGCAATGTATAACCCGGATAGTTGATTTGCGTATCTAGTTGCAGATGTTGACTTAAGTGTTGAATATCCTCATCATCAGGCATCAGTTTTAATGCATGCTGAACGAGCAAGTATACCTGTTGCATATCCAGCGGTCCATACATCGTTAATTTATCGACAAAAAATGTATACTGTTCGGTCAAAAGAAAGCGAGCAAAGCATTTTATTTCTTCCGTAAATAGAGGAGAATCATTTAATTGCATTGAACAAAAACTCAACCAAAATGATGCAACCACTAAACCAAACGAATCGCCGCATGCCACAAAGTCAGCTTTTGCTTGTCTGGCATACTGATTTGCCTGATCATATTGATGATAAATGCAATAAATCATTGCAATACCAATCTTAATATAAGCAGAAAGCCAGGAATCCTGAACTGACTCTGTTTCCCGCAATCCTTTTTCAGCAAGGACTAGTGCCTCATGATGAAGACCTTGCTTTGCTTTTAACAGCGCCAACCCCAAATAAGGCTCAGCTTTTCCTCTGGAAACATCCAATTGGTCCATTATGTCGATGGCTTGCACATACAAGCGCACAGGTGCATCTAACAAATGCAGTCGATCGATACTTTCTGAATGTCCTTTTCGAATCAACCCGACAGCTTCTACAAAACTGGATTTTTCACGTATGCCACTTTCAATCCCTTTACTCGCATAATTGCTCGCTTCAGTAAGATTCCCAATCATGGCATGCAACAGGGCGAGGAGAACAGCAGCTTCACGATGAGAGTCGGGAACTATATTCCCTTCCCTTAAACGGTTTTCAAGCAGATGAATGGAAGCAGATAGTTTTCCCGTCCTCAATAAAATTCGCGCATCCAAATTGCCATCGGTCAATAGATCCACTGGTAACTGCTCATTGACGATAAACGCATTGGCTTCTCTCATTTTTCCTAAATTCACGAGATTCTCGGCAAATTGACGTTTTAAATTGAACATGTCCGTTTGCGACATTGTTGATGTTTGGTTCGCAAATGAAATTGCTGACGCAAGATGCGGATCTGCCAAACCAGGTTGGATTGTATCTAAATAGATATGTGCAAGGCCCGCATGCGCGGTGCTCATATAATAGGCATCATCTTTTTCGGTAGCGAGTGCCAGACATTTCAAGTACGCCTGTTTTGATTTTTCATAATAAGCACGATAGCGATTGGCTTCACCTTCAATAAACGAGAGCGCAGGGTATTCATTGAAAGACTGTAATGGAATTTCTTTTAAACAATCGATGATTAAATCAAATTGTCCCAATTTCAATAATTTTGGTGCCACGGTCATGACGATTTGAGAAATGAAATGAGCATCTTCACATTGAATCGCATGATGAATGGCGCGAATCGAGTCGTTTCGCTGCTCAAAATAGCGAGCAGCTACTTTCTGGGCTAATTTCAATTCTTCGGTATTCGATTTTTTCCACTTGGCAATTAAATATTGCTGGAACAACGCATGATACCGGTAGACTGTATCCTCTCCGAGTTGTTGGATAATGCCGTGATGATTGCGAAACGATTGTAAAAATTCCGAAGCCACATTCCCATAAAAATCATCAATTAATGACAAGGAAAACGTCGGGAATATAGAAAACTGCAAAAGCCATTTTTGCTCGTCTTCCGTAAATCTCATAAAGACCTCATCGGATAAATAATGAAATAGATCTTCCATCGCTGGTTTAATCGCCACATCAAATGGGCTCTCCGAACTAACAGACTGTACCGCCATTAATTGAATGGCAATGGCCCATCCTTCCGTAATTTCCAGAATACGTTTGGACTCCTGATCGGATAAATGACGGTTGAAATAGTCTTCGAAGTAGACGAGTATTTCTTCTTCCGTGAAGACCAGGTCCTTTTCTTTCACTTCAAGTAATTGGCCACTCATTTTCAACTTTAATAATTGCGTCCATTTTGGTCGAGTGCGCGATATCAACACTATATGAACATCGATTGGGCAATGTTCCAAGATTCGTTCCATCATAAAATTGACGGAGAAAACATGATCAATTAAATGGTAGTCATCGATAATAATGACAAGTGGTTCAGCAATCTGATCCAGTTCATTCACAAACCAGGCATGCCAAGCGATTAATTCTTTCTCTGTGGGAAAGGCTGGCTGTGTGGACCAATCTTTCAATAATTGCTGCCCAAAGCTTGGAACCACTCTTTGGATACTGCCGATTAAATACCGTAAAAAAGGTACCAGGTCGTCATCTTCCGAAGAAACGGAGTACCAGGAACAATTGATGCGGCTGTCAGCAATATATTGAGCAATTGCCGAACTTTTGCCGTATCCAGCCCCACCTGTAATCAGTGTGCATTTTTTGGAAGCGATTTGCTTGAATGTGCGTGTCAAAGAAGACCGTCGCATATAAATCTCACTGGTTACGGGTGGAACGAGCTTTGATTTCAGTAAAGGCAGGTTCATGTAATGATTCCCTTTCTTACAAACTCTCTTCCAAAAAGTGTAACATATGAATGTTCGAAATTGAATGACAATTATAAAGAGAAATCACAACAAAAAAAGACTGCCCCTAGGGACAGCCTTTAAAAAATCTTAGTTTTTCAGTTTGTCACGCAATACCATTGGTAGGATACCGCCATGACGATAGTAATCAACTTCAACTTCTGAATCGAAACGTGCCAACACGTCGAATTCTTTTACAGAACCGTCAGCAGATTTAGCCGTTACTTTCAGGATATCACGAGGTTTCACGCCTTCAGCAATGTTAACGCTGATTTCTTCTTTACCTGTTAAGCCAAGTGTTTCAGCACTTTGACCTGGTAAGTATTGAAGAGGTAAAACACCCATCATCACTAAGTTAGAACGGTGAATACGCTCGTAGCTTTCAGCAATAACTGTTTTAATGCCAAGTAAGTTCGTACCTTTAGCTGCCCAGTCACGTGAAGATCCCATACCGTAATCTTTACCTGCAAGAACAACTAAGCCAGTGCCGTCTTCTTGGTATTTCATTGCTGCATCATAGATTGCCATGATTTCTCCGTTTGGCCAGTAAGTAGTGAATCCACCTTCTGTACCAGCTGCGATTTGGTTACGGATACGGATGTTTGCAAACGTACCACGCATCATAACTTCGTGGCTACCACGACGTGAACCATATGAGTTAAAGTCGCGTACTTCCACACCGCGGTCGCGCAAGTATTTACCTGCTGGTGTATCTTTACCAATTGCACCAGCTGGTGAAATATGGTCAGTTGTAATTGAATCTCCGAATTTCGCAACTACACGAAGTCCTGCAAGCGTTTGGATATCGCTTGGTTCTTTTGTTAAACCTTCGAAATAAGGAGGGTTTTGGATGTACGTTGAATCTTCGTCAAATGTATACAATGAATCATTTGATGTTTCAATCGCATTCCAACGCTCGTTTTCACTGAAAACGCGCTCATATTCTTTACGGAATAATTCAGGTGTTACTGTTTTAAGAAGAACTTCTTTCACTTCTTCTGTTGAAGGCCAGATATCAGCAAAGAATACATCGTTGCCGTCTTTGTCTTGACCAAGTGCTTCATTTTGAAGGTCGATATCAACCGTACCTGCTAGTGCATAAGCAACAACAAGTGGTGGTGAAGCTAAGTAGTTAGCTTTCACTAATGGGTGAATACGGCCTTCGAAGTTACGGTTACCTGAAAGTACAGAAGTAACAAGTAGATCGTTTTCAATGATGCCTTTTTCAATTTCAGGAAGCATTGGACCCGAGTTACCGATACATGTTGTACAGCCATAACCAACTAAGTCAAATCCTACATCAGCCAATGGTTTTAATAGACCAGCGTCACGTAAGTAACCTGTTACAACTTTAGAACCTGGTGCAAGTGAAGTTTTCACATATGCTGGTGGACGCAAGCCTTTTTCAGCTGCTTTTTTAGCAACTAGACCCGCACCTAACATTACGAATGGGTTTGATGTATTCGTACATGATGTGATGGCAGCAATACCAATAGCACCTGTAGGAATTGTTACTTCAGCCCCATCTGCCATCGTTACTGTAGCAGACTTATTGAATTCTTTTTTAGATAAACCGAATCCTTGGTTGCCTTGAGGAGCAACAACCGCTTTGTTAAATTCAGACTTCATTTCAGACAATGGAATCAAATCTTGTGGACGTTTCGGTCCAGACATGTTTGGTTCGATTGTAGATAAGTCTAATTCTACAACGTCTGTATATGTTGGATCTTCGTTATCCGCTGTGAAGAACATTCCGTTAGCAGTTAAGTATTCTTTAACTACTTGGATGTGATCAGCGTCACGGCTAGTTAAACGCATGTAATCAAGTGCTTCTTCATCAACTGGGAAGAAACCACAAGTTGCGCCGTACTCAGGAGCCATGTTGGCAATTGTCGCACGGTCAGCAAGAGGAAGTTTTGTTACACCCGCTCCGAAGAACTCAACAAATTTCCCTACTACACCTTTTTTACGAAGTACTTCAGTTACTTTAAGTGCTAAGTCAGTAGCAGTTGTTCCGTTAGGAAGGTCGCCAGTTAATTTAACACCGATAACTTCAGGAATCGGGAAGTATGAAGGTTGACCAAGCATACCCGCTTCCGCTTCGATACCGCCTACGCCCCAGCCTAAAACACCGATACCGTTGATCATTGTTGTATGTGAGTCAGTACCTACTAATGTATCTGGATACGTTTCGTATGTACCATCTTCATTTTGTACAGCATGAACAACATTTGCCAAGTACTCTAAGTTTACTTGGTGAACGATACCTGTTGCCGGTGGTACAGCACGGTAGTTGTCATATGCTTTTTGAGCCCAGCTAAGGAACTGGTAACGCTCTGCATTACGTTCGAATTCAAGTTCCATATTGATGCGAAGTGCATCACCTGTACCGTAATTGTCTACTTGTACAGAGTGGTCAATAACTAAATCAACAGGAATTGCAGGGTTGATTTTGTCTGGGTCTCCGCCCATTTCAGCCATAGCTGAACGAAGTGCTGCCAAGTCAACTACTACTGGCACTCCAGTGAAATCTTGAAGGATTACGCGTGAAGGTTTGAAAGGTACTTCAGCTTCAGGGTCAACGTCTTTACCCCATTTTGCCAATTCTTCTACGTGGTCATCTTTGATGACATATCCGTCATGTTGGCGCAGTACGGACTCAAGCAATACTTTAATTGAATAAGGAAGGCGGGAAACATTTGCGATCCCTGCCTCTTCTAACGCTGCTAAACGATAATAGTTATACGTTTTACCGTTTAAATCGAAAGAAGTACGGCTATTATGCAAGTTACTTTTTGCCATGTCTTTTCCTCCTTTTGTCTTATGAAAAGGCTCTCATCTATTGGTAGCGACTTTTCTCCAGTTCCTATCATAACGTAGTCTAGTTTATAAGTAAATTACATTAAAATTATTGGTTGTGATAAGTAATGCTTATGACCTTACAACATTTCAATCGTTTTTTTCAATTGCTTTAAATGCCTTTTTTCATGTAGTCCGACAAACGGAAACCATTGAATCAATGGGACTTGACCAAAAATCGGATGTTTGAATGATTTTTCTTTGAATACAGTTTTAGTGCTTGATTCATAAACATCTAATAAGAAGAGTCGCGATTCATGGAGATCTTTCAGCATCTCCATTTTTGTTTTGTATTCTTCAGTCGGAACTGTATAACCAGGGGCTTCTACTTTAATTAATCGATTTGTTGAAAGGCCGATTGGTTTTTTTCTAACTTTCGGACTATCCGGGTTTTTAAGTTCTCTTGCGATATTGGTAGCAATGACGGTTTCCATGCGCACCAGATGTTCAAAGATTTGCTTTGGCGACCATTTGCCATTTGCAGGTTTTTTATTGAACTGTTCATCTGTCAAACCATCTACCGTTTGAAAAAGTTCTTTCCGTATTTCATTATTGTCTTCTAAAAACAACTAAAATCTCTCCTTTAATTAACCGAAAAATCGTTTACGCTGTTGGGGGGATGGTAGTAAACACGATTGGTTACTACGAATTAAGCGGTGTCTGCGCTTTGCCACGAATCGATACAATCCATCTCGTGAAAATTTGGGAAGCACTTTTAACATAGTACCCAAATGGTACGGAGACTTGAGATACGATGACAATGCTATCACCGCATCCGATTCCACTAATAATTCTTTTCCCTTAAGTACCACGATTGAATCAATTGATTGTAAAAATGGATGTTCTTTTATTATTTGACTCGCAAATTTACTTTGAAGTGGTGCGAAACAAATGGTTTCGTCACGCTCATTCTGCAGGATAAATTGGACAGACTGCTGGCAAAAACCACAGCTGCCATCATACAGGAGTATTGGATTTGGATGATCCATAAAAATCACCTTTTCTTCTTATATTACTTGAATCGAAACAAAATCTAAAATCTAACGTTTTCAATAGGCTTTTGATATGCGACAATTACTTATTGTAGAAAGGACGATTGATTGATGAATACAACAATTCAAAAGCTTACCCCTTCTTATGATCCTTGGGAAGCTTACTTAGATATGGAAAAACACGGCAAGCTGACGCTGTCGAACATCGAGTTCACTACCACCACGTTATGCAACATGCGTTGTGCACATTGTGCAGTTGGCTATACACTTCAAAACAAAGATCCCGAGGCACTCCCTTTTGAGCTTCTGCGAATGAGGCTAGATGAAATCCCACATCTACAAACTCTCAGCATTACAGGCGGAGAACCGATGCTATCGAAAAAGTCGGTCACGAATTATGTTCTTCCACTATTAAAATATGCGCATGAGCGTGGAGTTCGCACACAAATCAATTCGAATCTGACACTGGATTCTGAGCGTTATATGATGATTGCTCCTTATCTTGATGTTTTACATATCTCACATAATTGGGGAACGGTAGACGAATTTGTGGAGACTGGATTTGCAGTTATGGAACGAAAACCAACGTACGAACAACGAGCAAAACTCTTTGACC
>NZ_JBFUIO010000092.1:0-8755 GCF_056401835.1 Paenisporosarcina sp. P4_D4
GAGTAACCGCAGGAGCAGTTGTTTTCCACCGCCTCCACTCCAATCAAAAGAAATTGCTTCTGTAAGCGTGTCACTGCAAAATATTTAAGTGGAAAGATGGTCGGCTATTTCTGAAGACTCCTGCGGAAAACGAAATAAGCTAGTCTCCTCGGAAAGCGAAAGAAATAGCCGACAATAATGTTTTTCGATAGAGTGCAAAAAATCATACTTTTATATTAATTATTATTCTTTTGTCAACAAGCTGTAAGGGATTTACATTCTTTCCTCTAGGTTTCTATTTCTAAGACCACGAAATGTTTTCGGAATATTATTGAAATTAATTTTGAAATTAATATTCGTTCTCGATATGCAATGAAAAAACCCTCCCAACGTCATCAGGAAGGCTTTCATGCAATTTTATGGCTTTTATTTCTCCAAAACTTGGTTAATGATTATATGTGGTTTGCTGTTATTCAAGTTTTTATATATACAGCTGTTCGGTTTTTCACTTAAGGTTTCTGCGAACGCAATCGCCAATTCCGTTTCACCAATAACATGGACTTCTTTCCAGCCTCGCTCTTTCTTCAATTTTTTAACATTTGCTGCCATCCCTTTATAAAATCTGTGCAAATTTTCTTTTAGTCGGGACTCGATAAAATCAACTTTACTGYCCCCAATTTTATGAGGTCCAGTTGGATCCATATCTTTATCCTGACCCCAATATTCAAGTTTCGGGTCGAAAATATATACCATATCTTCTTTAACAAATCCCATCGAAGTATCCAAAACACGGACTTCACCAAAACTCGGCAAAATTATTCCTGCTTCTGGATAAGCTTTGTACATATATTCAAATTGTTCAACCATAGGATGATCTTCCCAATGGAAACCTGATTTTACTGGCACTTGAACATAATGAACGGACCATAAAGGTGGATTTTCCGAGGCAAATATAACAGCCCCTTTGTGCAAATCATCTTTGTTTTGTTCAATTTCATCCATCACTTTTTTCTTGGTTTCCTTAAAGTACTTAAGCTCAGTATCTTTTTCAGAAGCATTTAGACTCTTATCAATTTCTTTTAAGCCATTTTTCAAATGTATTTTCCATGCTCCATTTAATTGGTCAGGATCGCCTGGATTTGTATTCAAATAAACACTCAATACATTACGATCACCGCTACGATGGTCCTTTAAATCCTGGATTTCTTTGCTCAATCCCATAATGATTAAACCTCCTTGATATTCTCTACGCTTGTAGGATGCCCCGAGAGCCTTGAAATTAATAGTACTTCCTTCTATTCATTTTTCTTACCGCTTTTTACATGATGCATTAAATAAGCCACAAACGTGTCATCTCTTACTAACCATGCCGAATGATTTCTTTTTAAGTGATTTTCTACTTCATCAAAGCTTGTAAATTTCTGGTCTAATATATGGTTATTATGATCAATTTTCCATTCTTGATCACTAATTGCATGAATAAAGAATGTTTCTTCCATAATATTTTTATAAAGAGATCCGAATGATGATTTTTTCAGGTTATATCGATTTCGCTGTGCATCTTCACGAACTGGTTCTAACTGAAACGTATCCGTCACAAACTGCTTGTATGCTGAATCAGTTAATGAACTACCGGATGCTTTGGCGTGCCCACCACCACCGTATCTTCCCGCAACTTCTGATACATCAACATGGTCATGCACTGTTCGAAACCCCACTCTCTTTCCACCCATATTTAAAATCACGATATAATCGAGATGTGGATATACTTTGCCCAAGTCATTTCCGAGTTCTGAATGATATGATTCTGCATAAACAATACCAACCAAATGCTCTCCAACCTGTGCTTGTACGATTTCTTTTTTCTTGCGTCTTATATAGCGTTCGATCTTATTTTCTTCCATGTCCAGTAGTTTCTTTTCAAAATCGTCAAAATCGAAATGATCGATAATTCTAAGCCGTTCAATCATTTTTTCTTCGAATTCTTCTATTGAAATTAAATAAAAGAGCGCATTCAATCGTTGCGCTTCAAAGTTTTCATTTTTCTCCCATTCCCATGTATCATACTGTCTGACAAGCTCAACAAACTCTGAAATGGCTTCCCTGTTCTCCAATAATTGTTGAGACACAAGGTAATGATGAAATAAAGAAGTTGCAGAAGTTAATTTTCCTTGTTCATCTTCAACCAGAACATGTCCCCACTCATATTCATTGAAGTGAAGCGATGTTTTATGATGATCGATAAGTTGGACATTTCCAGTAGTTTGATAAAAATCATTCAGCTTTTGTTCATTCTCTTTATTTACAGAAAGGTCAGTTATGAATAATAGCGTGTTTTTGTCATCATTCTCCAAAAACCAACCTACTTCTCGATCCAGACTTGATACCGAATTATATCTGACATTCACCTGCTTGCCAAAAGCAAGTTTCGCGAGAATCCCACACCCAACTCCATCTAAATCGTTGTGCGACAAAAGTTTATACAATTGATTCACCTCAACAGATAGTATGGATAAAAATGTTGAAAATTATTGATAACTTTTTTTTTCATATTAACAAACATGACTAATTAATAGGTAGGATGATCAAGACGTGATGACTTATCGTGTTATTCTTGGTGTGCATTTAATTCAAAATTGATACCCAAAATCAATTAAGGCAAAAAAATACCAAAGAGAAGGTAATCTTCTCTTTGGTATCTTTCTCATAGAACTCTATTTATTACTGTTACCTTTAACGTTCAGATACAGTTTACCTTTTGCCGTCTGGCGTGTTTCGTTATTGAAGCTATCGACTGCTTTTACTTCGATTACCGCACCATTAGCTACTGTACCTTTTGGAACTGTATAATAGCCAACATAATGGCCGTTCGCTTGCTCTGTCATTGGCAATTCTGTAGCGTTTTGAAGTTGTCCGCCCATATTTGTTAGTGGCATATGGATTACAAAAGTTGATCTTAATCCAGGTTCACTATCAAATTCGATTTTGACAGTCTTGCCAGTTTTAAGATTGAGATCTTGGTCTGGTTTTAAGTTTGTAATGACAGGTGAAACATATTTTGCATGTACTGTCACTGTTTTCGACATGCTGTTGTTTGCTTTATCTCTTGCTACAACAGTAATTTCATTTGCACCAGTATCCAAAAGTATACGTTTTGAATATTTTCCGTTTACGACTGCTGCAATTTGACCGTTTACTTTCACCCAATCAAGGTTGGCATCTGCGACACTACCTTCTACTGTAACCGATTCCCGATTTGTTTTATCTCCGTTTTTCGGGCTGTCGATTGTTAGATTTGGTTTCACTGTGTCCAAGATAACAGATACCGGAGCAGATTCGCCCGTTACTTTACCATCAAGAGATGAAGTCGCTGTAAATACATTCAATCCTTCTGTCAATTCGGTTTGAATGGCAAATTTACCATCATTTCCTACTACTACAGAACCTGCAACTCCACCATTATTTTTAAGTTGAATTGTTGTTGTAGGTGATGCACTGCCTTCAATAGTAATAGCTGACTTATTCGTTGCTAAATCAGAAGTTGGCGAAGTAATGACAGGTGCACTTACTTCATAACTTACACGAGCACGGATCATATAGTTTCCTTCCTCTGCAGGGGAAGCTGTCCATGTACCTGAAACAGATTGGTAACTTCTTTCCGCGTTTGTTCCATCTTCATCAGCAGCAAGTCCTGGTGTGTTTGGATTCGCAACTGTTTGTCTGTAAACCATGTAGAAGTCACCATTTACAACGATGTTATGTTCAGATAAGTCTACTACCGTCCATTGACCGTTGCGTAATGCTGTTGCATTAATTGATTCTGTGAGTTTTTTACCTGGTGTTCCATCAGGACCAGTAGCATCCCAAACTTCCACTGCAAATGCTGTTCCACCTGGTACTGGCCACTCAGTGTCCCAGAAACGGAATACGCCATCAGTAACAATGCCATTTTCTTTCCCTTCAGGAAGAGACATTTTCACTGCCCAAGCATTACCCGCTGCATTGAATGCGTGTGCATTTTCAGCTGTTCCATCATCATAACCAATTTCACCACCTGGATATGTGTAGAACGGATCAAGTGCAAGACTTAATTCAAGTGCGTTTGCACCGATTGTAACGGATGCTTCTTTACTATGGTAGCCACGTGCAATTACCTTAAGTGTATAATTTCCTTCGTAAGCTTTGATGCTGTAGTTTCCTGATGCATCTGTTTTAACAGGAGTGATATTGGCATCTTCAACCAGTAGAAGTGTTGCGCCTTCGATTCCTTCTCCTGTCGATTCGTCAGTAATTGTTCCGCTTACCGTGTTTTGTGCAATTTCATCCAAAGTGAAATCCGCTTGTGCTGTTGCGTCAGCTTCGATTGTCACCGTCTGTTGATTTGTGTGGTATCCATAAGCTTCCGCTTTCATTGTGAATGTACCAGGAACATGCGTCATTGAATATGTGCCATCTGCAGGATTTGTATATACTGAACGTCCTGATTCAAGCACACTGACTTGTGCACCAATAGGCAATAAAGTCGGATGAATTGGTGCCTCTGATTTTGGCAATTCTTCTTTTACAGGCATTGAAGGTCTGATTTTTGTTGGATCAATCGCTTCTTTCATTGCTTCTTTATCATCAACTTTGATAAAGTCTAGTCCAATGTTGCCTTTATTATTTTTTGAAACGTTCTCAGTTTGGGCAATATCGGTTAAAGCAACATCATCGATATACCAACCGTCTCTCACAACACTGCTATCAGAGAATGCGTGGAATGCCAAGTAAACACGTTGACCACTATACGCTGACAAGTCTACTTCGCCATCTAACCATGCTCCTGATTCTCCTTGGAACATTTTTAATTGTGTCCACTCTTGTCTATCTGTTGAAACAAACACATGACCGTAATCATATGCTGTTCCAAGAGAACCTTTTTCAAAACTATACCAGTGTTTGAACTGCAGATACGAATTACCTTCTGGCAGATCAACTGGAGGGAGAACAAGTGTTGCGTTCATGTTACTGTCATACTTACCTTCTAAATTTGTTGCATATACTTTTTCACCAGACGCGGCATTTCCAGGTCCAGAAGTTGGAACTCCCCACTCCCAGCTGTTCATTTCACCAAATGAACTCCAGCCAATTGCAGCAGTTTCAAAATCTTGGAAGTAACCAACAGTAATACCCGGTTTCACTTCAACCAAATATTCTTCACTATTGACAACGTTGTTTCCGAAATCATTGATGATCCATTTATAAGTGAATGATTCCCCTGTTACTGAATTTCCAGGAATCGTAACAGCGTATTCACCAACTTTGTAGTCACCAGAAATTCGTGAAGCCGCCATAGTTTGCCATTCATTGTTTCTATCTAAATAACTTAATTTAACTGATGAAACGCTGATGTTATCTGTTACTGTAACAGCCAAGTCCAGATCCATACCTTCATACGTTTCTATAGGAGAACTATGTTCAAAGACTGGTGCTTCCTCATCTTCACCTTGTTTCGTAACTTGTCCACCAATTTTTCCAATACCGTTCATGATTGAAGACACCGCTTCATACGCATTAACTAAACCATATCCATACCCGTGATTCGGTGTTTGTGGATATTGTGAGTCAGTTAATGGGATTGCTGTTTCAAGTAAAATTTGCTCCATTTCATCAACGGTTAAGTTAGCGTTTACTTGGCGCAACAATGCCGCGACCCCGGATATAGCTGGTCCAGCCATTGATGTTCCATTCCAGCCGCCTTCATAACCACCACCGGGTACAGAAGAACGGATATTTACTCCTGGAGCTGAGATATCTGGTTTGATTTCAGCATAAGGAGAAGGTCCTCGTAAAGAGAAATTACCTACTATGTTGTTAATATCAGTTGCACCTGTTGCAAATGATTCAGGATAGTTTGCAGGTGATGCAACAGAACCCGGACCACCTGGATTTGTTGGCGTTGTGTTTCCTGCTGAAAATTCAGGGAAAATTTCTGCTGCACGCCAGTTGTTGACTACATCACGATACCATTCGTCAAGACCTGGACCACCACCCCAAGAGTTGTTTACAACATCTGGAGCCATATCAACACGGGCATTTCCTTCAGAATCTGTTGGTGCTAAAATCCATTGTGCAGCTTCTAATAAATCCGCATCTGTACCACCATTTGGAGTAAAAGCTTTTACAGAAATGAATTTAGCACCAGGAGCTACTCCAACCTGGTTGG
This sequence comes from Paenisporosarcina sp. P4_D4, assembly GCF_056401835.1. NCBI lineage: Bacteria > Bacillati > Bacillota > Bacilli > Caryophanales > Caryophanaceae > Paenisporosarcina > Paenisporosarcina sp. P4_D4. Next base: position 6,185 of record NZ_JBFUIO010000092.1, read on the forward strand.
AACCGTTTGTTTCACTACCTACCATTGTTCCAGTCACGTGAGTACCATGACCATGATCATCATAAGGTGTAGCTTGTCCAGCTGTAGCGTCAAACCAGTTAAAGTCATGATCTGTTTGACCTGTTGAAGAATTGTAACCACGGTATTTTTCTTTTAATGCTGGATGATCCCATTGAACCCCCGTATCAATGCTCGCTACAACCGTTCCTGCTCCATCAATTCCCATCGCCCATACGTCTGGCGCTTTAACACGTTGAACATTCCATTCAATATTGGCAACTTCAGATTCAGGCGCCACAGCTTCTTTCGTTTTTGTTGTGAAAAGCTGTCGCATTTCATTCGGCAGCACTTTTTCAACTTCCGCAAAAGAAGCTACTTTTTCTGCTACTTCTTTCGTTGCTGTAACAGCCATCCCGTTTACAATATAATACGAGTGGATATCTTCAACATTACCTTTAGCAGCTTCTTGTTCAAGATAATGTTTTACATCTTGCTGCTCTTGAAGGGAAGTCGCTTTTAGCTCAGACACTAATGCAGAACGCTGGACCATTAATGATTTTTTAGAAGATAATTTCGCTTTTTGAGAACTTTTCCTAGCCTCTTCTACCACTTTTTGCGCATCCGCTTTTTCTTTGAATTTTATTAAGAAGGTAACTTTCTCATCTTCTTTAAAATCCGACAGCAATCGTTTGCTCACTTTTTCGATTGTATTCACGTTCGAATTATTAAGCGACTGGTGCAGTTTACTAGTTGATGCGGCACTCGCGACTCCAGGTGCGATTAGAGACAATGTCATGAGTAAAGAAACAGCAATGTTGAAAGACTTTTTAGAACTATTTTTCTTCGTCATCTTCTTTCCTCCCTTTTAATCTACCTTTCTTGCCTTTCGTAAAGCGGATTGCATTTTACATTCCCACAAAAATGACCAAATAAAAACACCCATGGCCCCCTTTCCCTAATCATGTAGGCAAACAGTATCAGTGGTGTCGATCGTGAATCTCTAGTTGTTAATCAAACTATAAAAGAAAGAAAGCCGTTTTTTTGTCATAATTTGTCGCTAAAATTCATCGTTTTCATAATTGATATTTAGTACCTATTTAAAATTAGGTATAATGATACAAAACATGATTTAATACGAGATCAATAAAATTCTATTTCCCCATGCTAGGATTGAGTTTTGACGTATAGATATTATTTCCCAATCTCGACTCTATGTATAAAAAACCCATAAAATAAGTAATATAGACTAATTGCTTGCATAATTGGGAAATTTGTATGTTCTTATGAGTTTTCATTACACGAGACTTTTGCGCTATATAAAACCCTTTGAATTTCCATTTTACAGTTAAATAAATGGCTAAATTTTCAAGTTTATCCTACTGCTTTAACAAATTTTTGAATTTCTTATTAAAGGTAAACTACTCCCCCTTCAAAACTATATTTTTATAAAACTTTCATTTTCATCTATGTCAAAAGAACCAACTTAACAATAATTGGAAATTTATTTATTTTAAAAATTATGCTAGTATACTCGTCTAAAACAAAAAAAGTAATATAAAATGTCACCTTGTCAAACTCTCATCTCATATTAACTAGTAACGATATTGGTGGAAAGTCGGGGTTGGTTGCAACTGATTTTCCCACTTTTATCTCTATAATTCCCTTATCAAAGCCAACAAAAAAAGAAGCTCATGTTGCCTGAGCTTCTTTCTTTTGTTGACCTCTATATATGCAATCCAAAATCTCTGCTTCATAAACATCTATGTTCGGCATCCCGAGATCTTTTGCTTTTTGTAATACCGCTTGCTTATCATATGGTACCCGTACAAGTTGAACACTGACACTGTTTCCAACATGCTCGATAATTCCGTATGAAGTTGAATATCCTCAAAAACCGATTCCAGGGCAGGCATATTTCCATGAATATCTGAAATAATTGCAATTCTCTTCATGTGCGTCCCCCCATAGCAATCCTCCGATATTATGAATTCAATTTATATAAACGAGAATACTTTTCCTCCAAATACTCAGCAAGATATGTTGCGTTCAACCCTTCGCCAGTAGCTTCTGTTAGAATTTCCAATGGCTTTTTCATACTGCCGTGACGGTGTACTTTATCTGTCAGCCAGTTTTTCACTGGTTCCAAATCACCATTAGCACATAATTCATCGAAGTTAGGCAAATCTTTCAACATCGCTGCTTTTAATTGAGATGCATACATATAGCCGAGTGCGTAAGACGGGAAATAACCGAAGGCACCTCCAGCCCAGTGCACATCCTGCAAAATTCCTTCTCCATCATTGGAAGGTTTAACCCCCAAATACTCTTCGTATTTATCGTTCCAGATTTGAGGCAGATCTTCTACTTTCATGTCTCCATTGAAGAGACCTTTTTCAATTTCATAGCGAATCATGATATGCAATGGATATGTTAACTCATCCGCTTCAATTCGAATAAGCGAAGATTTTGATTCATTGATTGCTGCCAGGAAATCTTCAACTGCAATATGACCAAACTGTTCCGGAGCGTAGGACTGAAGTGTTTCATAATTATGCTCCCAGAACTTTTCAT
>NZ_JBFUIO010000093.1:0-8582 GCF_056401835.1 Paenisporosarcina sp. P4_D4
GTACATGTTGAAATACAGTTTTTACTTACATTACTGTTGCTTCAGGTTCGTAGCTGATGATTTCACGAATTGAATTATTCTCACCCATGATGGCAACAGTTGGTTTATGTTCTTTTGCTTCATCGTTCATCACGTATGCATACGACAAAATAATGACGACGTCGCCTTTTTGAACAAGACGGGCAGCTGCTCCATTAACACAAATAACTCCACTGCCTCTTTCGCCGGCAATGATATACGTTTCAAAACGTGCACCGTTATTGTTGTTTACGATATGCACTTTTTCATTTGGCAGCATACCGACTGCATCCAAAAGATTTTGATCGATAGTGATACTGCCTACATAATTTAAATCCGCTTCGGTCACGACAGCGCGGTGAATTTTTGAATTTAACATCATTCGTAACATGGATTATTCTCCTTTATTGTTCAAAATTAAATTATCGATCAGCCGTGCTTTTTCGAAAAAGACAGCTACCGCTAAAATAATGGACTTGTTATTTGATAAATTATTTGTCAGGTCGGGATAGCTCAACAGTTCCACATAATCAATATTCCCAGACGTGCCATTTTCGATGTGTTGTATGGTTACTAATGTAGCTTTCTCGGCATCCTGGTTCTTTTGATAATCTTCCAGTCCCATTTGTATCGCTTGTTGGATAAGTGGCGCTTCGACACGTTCTTTTTCACTTAAGAATACATTTCTTGAACTTTTAGCTAAACCGTCCTCTTCCCTAACTGTTGGGACTCTGCGAACTTCGAAAGGGAAATTATAATCTCTTACATACGTTTCAATGATAGCTAGTTGCTGAGCATCTTTTTGGCCAAAATATACTTTAGTCGGCTCAACTAGATGGAAAAGCTTTGTGACAACTTTCAAGACACCATCAAAATGTCCAGGTCTTGAAGCACCACAAAGAACATCAGCTTGAGCACCTGCACGGATTGTAATTCCGCCATCTTGCGGATACATTTCTTCCGCTTGCGGGAAGAACAACAAATCGACTCCTGCCTCAACGGCCATTTTCGTATCCCTTTCTAAATCTCGGGGATATCTGTCCAAATCCTCATTCGGACCAAATTGTGCAGGATTGACAAAAATACTCATGATCACAAAGTCATTTTCTTCTCTTGCATGTTTAACTAAAGACATATGCCCTTCATGCAAAAAGCCCATCGTTGGCACAAAGCCGATGCTTTTACCGGCTTGTTTCGCTGCTTTTACGTTTTCTTTTAGATCGTTGATTAACTGAACTTGAATCATTGTTTTCCTCCGTATAACTGTTGGAATTCTTCATCTTTCATTGAGAATCGGTGTTCAACTGCTGGAAATTCACCAGATTTCACTTCATCAACATATTGTGTCAAGCCGTCTTCAATTTCTTTGCCTGCACTCGCATAAGCTTTAACAAACTTAGGCATATGATGGCTACCATAAGTCACGGTGTCATGGAATACTAGAACCTGACCATCCGTTTCAGCGCCAGCCCCAATGCCGATGACAGGAATCGTCAAAGATTCTGTGATTGTTTTAGCGAGTTGGTAAGGAATACATTCCAGAACTACCATAATGGCACCTGCTGCTTCACATGCCTTGGCATCTTCAATTAGTTTTTGAGCAGCTTCCGCAGTTTTCCCTTGTACTTTATAGCCACCTGATACGCTTGCAGATTGTGGAAGCAACCCAAGATGAGCCACTACGGGAATACCAGTACGTGACAATAAACGGATGACGTCGATCATTTCATCCGCACCTTCAATTTTCAGTGCTTGTGCATTTGTTTCCTGGAAAAGGCGAATGGCATTCGAAAGTGTAGTGTCCGTTGTCCCGTGGTAGGTTCCAAATGGCATATCCACTACAAGGAAGGTATCTTTTGCACCGCGTCTTGTTGCTTTTCCATGATGAATCATATCTTCCATTGTGACAGGAATCGTCGAATCATATCCAAGCACAACCATGCCCAGGGAATCTCCCACAAGCAAAATTTCAACGCCTGCACTTTCTGCAATTTTTGCAGATGGATAGTCATAAGCAGTTAACATAATAATTTTATCGTTCTCTTTTTTCATATTAATAAAATCGGTCGTCGTTTTCATTTCCTAGCTCCTCTCTTCGGAGAGAAAACCAAAATAAAAACCCTACTGACCAGGAATGGACAGAAGGGTTGCGTAGGATAAGTAATTGGTTTCCTCCGTCCCTGTCGATTAAGATCAAGGCAGAATTATTAAATTTATAAAGATCTTCTTGTATTCATCAGGTGCAGTTCTACAAAGATACTGCCCTTCGCTTTTACTATAACAGAAATAAATTGCACATTCCATCTTGATTTACTTTTCTTAATTTTGTATTTCGATATCAGCAGAGTAAATTCCGTGAATCTGACCATCGTCGGTTTTGACTTGTAATACCCCATCATTTGTAATGCCGAGAGCCAAGCCTTCAATTTGCTGATTAATCATGCTCGCTTTTATTCGTTTACCGAGTGTGCACGAATAACTTTCCCATAGGATCTTCAATGGCTCAAAACCGTGCGTTATATATAAATCTGTATAAATTTCTAAATGATGCAAAATTCGTGCAATCAGTTGAGCACGATCGACTGGTTGTCCAGAAACCATTTGAATGGAAGTGGCGATCGATTGTATTTCTTCAGGGAAATCTGTTTCTAACTGGTTAACATTCACTCCGATTCCCAAAATGATGGCATGAACACGGTCCATGTCGGCCTGGAGCTCTGTCAATATTCCAGTACATTTCTTCCCATTTATTAATAGGTCATTCGGCCATTTAATCTCTGCGCGAATGCCTGCTATATCTTCTATGGCTCTTGTGACTGCTACTGCTGCAACCAACGTGAACTGCGGTGCTTTTGTAGGCGGTATTTCCGGTCGAATGATTACACTCATCCAAATGCCTTTTCCTTGAGTAGAGGTCCATGCTCGTGCCAAACGACCTTTTCCTGCCGTTTGTTCTTCACAAACGACAATCGAGCCATCAGGTGCTCCCGATTGTGCAAGTCGATGGGCGATAGGCTGAGTCGAAGGGCAAGTTTCTTCATAATGAATTGACTGGCCAAACCGTTTGGATGTCAAATACTGATTAATTTTGGCGGCTTGCAATGAGTCTGGAGAGGATGTCAATACATATCCTTTTTTCTTAATGGAATTAATCACAAATCCTTCTTCTTCAAGTTCCTTAATATGTTTCCAAATAGCTGTTCGAGATAATCCAAATTCATCTGCTAATTGTTGGCCCGAGACAGGCTGACCCTTTGCAGATAATAAACGTTTCTTAATTTCATATTTCACTGTTGGATTCATTCATTATCCATTCCTTTATTTTGGTAGCATCATTCACTACTTTTTTATGAAGCACAGCCATTTCAATCTCTGCCAATGCTTCTTTGAGCCAAGGACCACCACGCTTGCTAAACCAATCCATCAAGTCTTTCCCTGAAATGACAAGATCAGCTTTTGATTGAATTGGTAAGGAACGCTTGAGTTTTATTATTGTATCGATTGGCATCGGTGGGATCTTATCTCTCAATACATGAACGAGGCTCTCCGCCTTGATAAGAATATCTTCATTAAAAGAGTATAGGTCATCTCTCGTAAACAAACGTTCAAATCGAATTTGAGTGGCTTTAACCAGTTGACCAATTTGTTGTTTCGATTCATTCGATAATTTAAACGTTCTGGTCAGTTCGGACACAGATGAGGTTTCCTGCAATAAACAAAGAAAGGACCAACATATCAAGCTGTTGCGAGGATTTCCTAGTTGCGCCCATTTTTCATGTTGGAATGGGAAACCTCCTGGCAATTGATCGGACAATTTGCTTGTGACGAGATAGCTCATTCCATTTTGTAAGTTCGAGCTATCCCACATTTTTTCAAGTTCAGCAGTCACTCGTTCAACAGATACATATGTAAGATTTTCCGCGCAAAATTGGATGGCTTCCAACGATTTGTCGTCAATTGTAAAACCGAGCTGAGCACTGAAACGTACAGCTCTTAGCATACGTAGAGCATCTTCCTGAAAACGATCAGTAGGATTGCCGACAGTTCGAATGATTCGGTTTTCTAAATCAAGTCTTCCATCGAACAAATCGATAATCTGAAAACTTTCAGTCATGGCTAGTGCGTTCATTGTGAAGTCTCTACGCTTCAAATCTTCTTCGAGAGACAGGACAAACTTTACATCCGTTGGTCTTCGGTAATCTGCATATTCCCCGTCGCTCCTAAATGTTGTGACTTCAATGGGAATATGACTTTCGAGAACAAGGATAGTTCCATGGGCAAGTCCGACATCGACCGTCCGTTTGAATATTTTTTTTACTTGTTCTGGTAAAGCGCTGGAAGCGATGTCGATATCATTGGCTTCTTTTTGACGCAAAAAATCGCGCACTGCTCCTCCAACAAATACGGCTTCATATCCATTTTCTTTCAGCTTATTTATAATTGCTGTACCAGCTTGCCAATGTTCAGTTGTTAACATATTGACGAACCACTTTCTCGTACAGTTTTTCGTATTGGTTCACGATGATTGAAGAATGGAATTTTCGAGACACCGCTTCAATGGAAGCATTTCTCATGCGTTTATGTAAGTCATTATTCTTTAATATCTTCAAAGCATTACATGCCACTGCTTCAACATCGTTTAAAGGGACAATGTAGCCATTTTCTCCGTGGTCTATTACTTCTGGTATTCCGCCTACATTTGTGCCGATACAAGGTACTCCACAGGCCATTGCTTCTAATAATACCAACCCGAACGCTTCCTTTTCCGACAGAAGTAATTTCAAATCACTTATAGAGTACAATTCAGACACATTATTCTGTTTTCCTAAAAAGAGCACATCATTTTGTAATCCCAAGGAATCGACTTGTTTAATGATGTTATTCATTTCAGGCCCATCTCCGACAAGAAGTAATTTAGATGGCATTTCTTTTCGTATATAAGCAAAACTTGAAACAACATCTTCAACATGCTTCACCTTTCGGAAATTCGAAACATGAATGACTACCTTTTCATCCTCATGAATATTGAAATAAGACTTTACATTCGTTGATTTGGATGGAACATATTCGCGTTCATCAACAAAATTATAAATGGTTTCAATCGTCTGAGATGGTTGTATTAATTGATACGTTTCTTCCTTCAATGAATTGGAAACTGCCGTTACCACATCTGATTTTTCAATTCCATAGCGGATGGCACCTGTAAGAGATGAATCGTAACCCAAAACACTAATATCTGTACCATGCAATGTTGTCACGATTCCCACATTTTGTGCGGCCATGTCACGAGCCAGCACTGCACATACCGCATGTGGAATAGCATAATGCACATGCAGTATGTCTAAGTTTTCTTTTTGGACCACTTCAGCCATTTTACTCGCCAGGGCGATATCGTAAGGAGCATATTGAAAGACAGAATAACTGTTTACTTCCACTTGATGAAAGAAAATATTTGGAACCATGCGATTTAACCGAAAAGGCATGCTGGAAGTAATGAAATGAATTTCATGACCACGCTCTGCAAGGAGCTTCCCCAGTTCAGTTGCGATTACTCCTGACCCCCCTACTGTTGGATAGCAGGTGATGCCAATTTTCAATTTCTTCATGAAACCACTTCCTTTCTTAAGAACGTCTTTCTTGTAGTAATCGCCAATCAATAAAGCCTTTTTGCAGACCTTTTAATAAAACTTCTGCAGTTCCCATATTGGTAGCCAAAGGAATTTGATACACATCACATAATCGAATCAACGCAGTCACATCAGGMTCATGAGGTTGGGCAGTCAACGGATCACGGAAGAATATAATCATATCCATTTCATTTTTTGCAACCATGGCACCTATTTGCTGGTCGCCTCCAAGTGGACCCGACTGAAAACGGATTACGGCTAAACCTGTTTCATCGATAATCCGTTGTCCCGTGGTTCCTGTAGCGTAGAGTTCATGCTCATCCAAAATGTCACGATAAGCAGTCACAAACTGGATCAGATCATCTTTTTTACGGTCATGCGCAATTAAAGCTATTTTCATGAGGTTCGCATCCTATCATTTATAAAATGTTTTCGAGTCCGTACACAAGTTCTTTTAAATCCATCACCTGGTTTATAGAAAATGTCACGCCAGACATAAAAGATTGTCGATTGAAAGAATCATGTCGCAGTGTGAACAGCTGCCCATCTCCACCAAACATCACTTGTTGGTGAGCTACCATTCCAGGTAGTCTTACACTATGTATTGGTATTCCATCATAGGATGCACCTCTTGCACCTGGCAACGTTTCTTCCTCTAATGGATGTCCTTGTTTATGTGCTGGTCGTACTTCCGCAATCATTTGAGCTGTTTTATAAGCTGTACCAGATGGGGCATCTAGTTTTTGATCATGGTGCATCTCAATGATTTCAACATCCGGAAAATAAGCAGCAGCCATGGATGCGAATTTCATCATCAATACGGCACCTATCGCAAAATTAGGTGCAATAATGCAACCTAATTCATTATCCTTTGCAATTTTCGTGCATAACTCTAGTTGTGCTTCGCTAAACCCWGTTGTGCCGATTACTGGTCTTACATCATTTTGCAAACACATCGTCGTGTGTTCAAAGACTTGATGGGGTGTAGTCAAGTCCAAGAAAACATCTGGTCTGATTGCTGAGATCAGACTATCTAGATTCAAAAATACGGGTACATCATAGCCTGCAGGAAATTCTGGAGACTCACTTAATAGATCTCCTATTTCTTTATGATCAAGTACTGCCACTAATTCCATATTCTCATTATTCATGATAGTATGTACAGCTTCTTGTCCCATTTTGCCTCGTGGTCCACCTATAGCAACTCGAATCATTATTCTTCCTCCTTTAACGTCCAACGATTTTTATCTCTTGAGTTAAATTTGTCCATTACACGGTCATGTGCTCGTTGCATATCAATGTTCTCAGAATTGGCAAAACAGATAAGAACGAACAGCAAATCGCCTAATTCTTCTTCCAGGCTCTTTTTTGCTTCAGTCAATTTTTTCTTCTTTATACCATGCACATGTTGAACTTCCCTTGCCAATTCACCTAGTTCTTCAGTCATTCGTGCAAGCATTTCAAAGGGAGGAAAATAACCTTCTTTAAATTTCCCAATATAATCGTCGACTTCTTTTTGCAAAGTTTGAATAGTTTTCTCATTCGTCATTCTTTTCACGCTCCTATCCTTATCCTAATAATAAGGAATGATGTTGTCAAAATACTAAAAATGAATGATAATAGCGAAGGATTCTTTTTCAGAAAATGGGGTGTTTCAGTGTTGAAAGGCATTAAGTTTAAAAATATATTTTTCATTATGTTAGGAGCAGCAATATTCAGCTTTGGTTTTGTTCATTTTAACATTCAAAACGAGCTTGGTGAGGGTGGATTTAGTGGAATCACCTTAATATTATTTTTTGCATTCAAACTAGATCCAGCTTTAATGAATTTGCTACTTAATATTCCCATGTTTATTCTGGGGTGGCGCCTTCTAGGGCAAAAAGTATTTGTATATACAATCATCGGGACTGTCTCCGTATCAGTATTTTTAAAGATTTTTCAAATCTATGAAATCAATATACATATACAAGATGATTTGTTCCTCGCTGCCCTTTTTGCAGGAGTTTTTGTTGGCGTAGGGCTTGGTATCATTTTCAGATATGGCGGCACGACAGGAGGCGTGGATATCATTGCCAGACTGGCGCATAAATACTTTGGCTGGAGTATGGGAAAAACGATGTTCATGTTTGATGCAGCGGTCATTCTACTTTCCTGGTTAACATTCTTGGATTCACGTTCCATGATGTATACGTTAGTGGCGGTCTTTATTGGAGCGCGGGTGATTGATTTTGTGCAGGAAGGTGCTTATGCAGCACGTGGTGCATTTATTATTTCGGAATTCCAAAGTGAGATTGCAGATCGAATCGCAAACGATATGGAACGAGGCGTAACCGTATTAAGAGGTTTTGGACATTTTACTAAATCTGACCGTGAAGTCTTGTATTGTGTGGTAGGTAAGAACGAAATTGTCCGCTTAAAAAGCATCATCACATCCATAGATCCCCATGCCTTTGTTTCAATGACTGAAGTACATGACGTTATGGGCGAAGGATTTACGTTGGATGAGCAAAAACGTCCACTGGATTAAGCAAATGATATAAGTTAGTTGGATATAAAAAACTCACGTGGCATGTCAATCATGCACGTGAGTTTTTTTTTGATTCTATTCGTCTCGGCTCATGCCTGTATAAATTAACACTAAACGTAACAACTCAAGAACCCCTACAGCAGCTGCAGCAACGTACGTCATGGCAGCGGCATTCAATACTTTACGTGCATGTTTTTCTTCTTCGTTACGGATGACTCCGAGAGTAACGATTTGAGTCATGGCACGACTTGAAGCATTGAATTCTACTGGCAATGTAACAATTTGGAACAATAACCCTACGGCTAACAAAACAATTCCCAATAACAACATATTGGACATGCTTGCAAAAATCCCGATCATCACGAAAATCCATGATGCATTTGAAGAGAAGTTTGCTACAGGTACTAACA
>NZ_JBFUIO010000094.1:0-8544 GCF_056401835.1 Paenisporosarcina sp. P4_D4
CTCCTGAGCAGCATGCCTCATTCAACTACTAAGCAGTTATTTAAAGTTAATATTAAAAACTTTAACATAGAAAAATCTTTTCGGTTAAAAGGAAAAAACGATGAATACTTTCTAGCGATACAAGATAATTTTCTTCAGTTACTGGACCTGGACAATATTGAGAATAATGTTGATTTGTTTTCTCAAATTTCTCCGAGAATTGAAGTACTCAGACACTCTGAAGGCAATAATGCTGTGGAAGCTAAAATTACTAAACGACAGATTAACTACTTGACCAATAATTCGATAGAAGACCTTGAAAGAATTTCAAGTCATGTAGACAGTTTAAGTTCAAAGACGATTGGTTCATCCTCTGATAAAAGTTTTTACATTGTGTTAAATAAGTTTCAAAGCGAACCAAGTGAACTCGGTCTTTTCAGATTAATAAAAGATGGAGACGACTCATTCCGAAAGGAAAAACTAGCTGATGAACCCATAGATCCAAACAAACCTATAGCAATCATCGTCCACGGATTGGTATCCAGTATAGGTGCTTCATTCTTCAATTTGTTTAATACACTAAGTCATGACTATGAAGTTTTTGGTTTTGAATACCTCACAGTAGATGAAAGAATAAGAGACAATGGGATTTTCTTGGCTAAAGAAATAGAGAGTTTAAAGAAGAAGTATCCTCAGAAGGAAATATTAATCGTAGCTCATAGCATGGGGGGACTGGTCAGCCGTTCTGCTTATATCGAACAAAAGGCACCGATAGATAAAATCATCATGGCTGGAACACCGAATAATGGCTCGATCTTGATTAGTGTCCCAATGTTAGCTCGAAAATGCTTAATCCTGTATGGCATACTTAGTAACATAATGGGCAAAAACTCAATAAAAAGTGAAGACTTTTGGCACTTGGTAAGGCCAGGGAATTTACAAGGTTTCCATGATCTCGCCAATAACTCAGATTTTATTAGCCAATTAAATTCAAGTGATTTAATAGATGCCAATAAAAAGTACTTTGCATTAGCCGGGAAAAATCTGGGTCTGTTGAATGACGGGATCGTACATACGGACAATATGGTGACCATTAACGAAATCAAAATTCCTCACACTACACATGGATGGAATCATTTTTCGTATTTTAACGAAACGGATATAGATATTTACCTGAAACGAGCGATCAATTATTTAAAATAAGGACAAACAGAAACGAAGGAAGTGACGTGGTCACATCCTTCGTTTTTTGTTCTTATATGAGCAGTCTTTGTCCATACATCCCCAATACCAGTTATTATTGAAGGAAGGAATGTTAGTTTACGAGAGAGGTGCTTTTGCAAGATGAAGGATTTTCAAGATTACGAAATGCTGGATGTGATTGGGGAGTTGTTTTCGGATGAAATCTCGATTGCTGTATCCGACGGGGAACACTATGTATATTACCGTCCAAGCGTCCGAGTGGATTTGAAAATAAAGGCGGGGGACATGGTGAAACCAGGGTCGCTAGCCCACAAGGCACTATCCTCTGGACAAAAGGTCTCGGACTTCATCAATCGTGATGTGTTTGCTGTTCCATACCATGGCATGGCCGTACCTTTCCACCGTGATGGAAAAGTCGTTGGAAGCGTAACAGCCATTTATCCTTCTTTCACGGAAGGGAAGTCTGTCGTCATGCTGAAGACTCAGGACGGGTGGGTTCCAGTGCCATTTACAGATGTGAAGTTTCTGGAAGTGCGAGGGAAGAAAACGCATATAGAAGCAAATGGAGTTTCGGGTACTCATCGCAAATCTCTCCAGGCGTTTGAATTTATTTTGCCACGTGAGTTGTTCGTTCGTTGCCATCGCTCGTTTATCGTCAATGTCCACCAGATTCGCGAAGTCTTTCCGGATACGCATTCTACACTCGTGTTGCTGATGAATGACGGAACGAAAATTCCGGTGAGTCAATCGTATGCCAGCTATTTTCGGAAGTTACTTGATTTCTAATCTACTGTTTCAGCGAGGGATTTGCCTGTTTCAGCGGGTAAATCCCTGTTTCTTTCCCTAAACCTCAAAATCAGTATTTTGTTTGTTAGAATTATTGAAAAAGTCATGAAATAGAGGGTTTTTAATATGGAAGAAAAATTAAAACGAATCAAACACCCGGATTTAAAAAATCGCGTAGTTACGCCTGAAGAAGCGGCAACGTGGATTAATGATGGGATGACGCTAGGCCTAAGTGGGTTCACACGTGCAGGAGATGCGAAAGCGGTCCCATTTGCGTTAATCAAGCGTGCCGAAACTGAAACATTCAAAGTGAATATATATACTGGTGCTTCTCTTGGCTCGGATATCGATAAGGCTTTTGCAGAAGCGGGTATTGTCGGAAAACGATTGCCATTCCAAGCAGATCCGACTATGCGTGGCAAAATAAATGATGGGGAAATGCTGTTTGTCGATCAACATCTGTCGCATACGGCAGAATTTATTCGTGCGGGAGTTATTGGTCCGATTGACTTTGCAATTTTGGAAGCGGTTTCAATTTCGGAAGATGGCTTGATTATCCCAACGACATCGGTTGGAAACTCATCGATTTTCGCAGAACATGCGAAGCACATCATTGTGGAAATCAATATGGCGCAGCCAGAAATGCTTGAAGGTCTACATGATATTTATGACACAGGACAACAAGGTGAACGTAAACCGATTCCGTTAATGAACCCAGATGACAGAATTGGGACCTCTGGTATTAAGATTGACCCAGCGAAGATTAAAGGAATCGTTTTCACGAATCCGATGGACTCACCTTCTACGATCGTCGCTCCAGATGCTGAAACTAAGCAAATGGCAGATCATTTACTCGAATTTCTACGTTCAGAAATTCGCGTAGGAAGACTGACGGATAAACTCGCACCACTTCAATCGGGAATCGGCTCTGTGGCAAATGCTGTGTTACACGGGATGATCGATTCGGAATTCACCGATCTTGATGTCTATTCTGAAGTGTTACAGGATTCGGTTTTCGACTTAATTGATGCAGGAAAAGTGAAATCAGCTTCTTGCTGTTCGATTACATTATCAGAGGACAAAATGGACAAAGTGTTCGGTAACTTTGAGAAGTACCGCGATAAACTCATCATGCGTCCTCAGGAAATCTCGAATCACCCGGAAATCATTCGTCGTCTCGGACTCATTTCAATCAATACGGCCTTGGAGTTCGACATTTACGGAAACGTCAACTCGACTCATGTATCAGGTACGAAAATGATGAACGGTATAGGAGGATCCGGCGACTTTGCCCGAAACGCACGTCTTGCGATTTTCGTTACGAAATCCACCGCAAAAGGCGGCAATATTTCAAGCATCGTCCCGTTTGTGTCGCATGTTGACCATACCGAACACGACGTGGACATCGTGGTTACCGAACAAGGCTACGCTGATTTGCGAGGCTTAGCTCCACGAGAAAGAGTACTAGTAATTATTGAAAACTGTGCACATCCAACATATCGTGCACAATTATTGGAATATTACGCAGAAGCCTTAACACGTGGCGGCCAGACCCCACACGTACTCGAAAAAGCTTTCTCGTGGCATACCAACCTTAAACAAAATGGGACTATGCTACATGAAGTTGGGCAGTTGGTTTAATAATAAGAAGATGAAAAGATGCCTGTTGCTTCATTTAGAAATGAGCAACAGGCATCTTTAAATAGTGATAATTTTTATTTCTATCAATATTTATGTATTTCTATGATAATATTATCATGGTTTTATTGGACTAAAGGATGAACAATGATTTAAGTGGAATCGTAGTCTCCAAAAACTAATGGTTCAATACATAAATTTGGAGGGAACATTTTTGCTAGACATACTTAGCTTAATAGGGATATTCCTGTTATACGTTTTATTATTTATATACTTTATCATCGTGTGCATCTTTTCTGCTTGGTGGAATATTCTTCTCGTCTTATTGATTTTGCTAGTTGCTAAATGGTACAAGGTTAGAAAGAAAAAGGGCCAATCCATATGGCAATGGAGACTCATGATTATACTAGCTTTACTTTTATTGCTATGGTTTTTGATTCCTTGCATTATTGAACACTACAAAGAATGGGATGAACAACCTGTAAATGAATCTGAATCAGACACTGATACTGAGTCTGATACAAGTTTAATTGCACCCGTAAAAGTGATTGATGACGCAGATAAAAAGAAAAAGCAACAGGAAGAAAAAGAAAAGGCTGAACAGGCTGCTATAGAAAGAGCAGAACAAGCCGAGAGAGAGAAAGCGGCACAGGCTGCAAGAGAAAAGGCAGAGATGGAAAAGGCCGATCAAGCTGCTAAGGAAAAAGAAGAACGTTCCTGCATGAAAATCAAAGGGAATATTTCCAGCTCAGGTGAAAAGATTTTTCATGTACCTTCAGGAGACTACTACGATATAACAGAAGCTGAAGATACTTTCTGTACAAAATCCGCAGCGCGGGCTGCTGGGTATCGGGAATCAAAAAGATGATTGTTCCGCAGCAAACAACTATTTTATAACTTAATTTAGAAATCCAGAAACCAATTGGTTCTGGATTTTTTTATGTTTTTGAGTTGGTGACATATAACATTATTACGAGAAATCCCTAAAAAGTAGTGTACTCATATACTTCCTTCATCCGATTTTTCAAAGCGAATGTGAAGAGCGGGACTACTTGAAGTAAATATAATTAATGTAAAAATAATTTTTCGAGTGAAAAACCTTGTTAGGAGTAGGTATTAAGGTTAAGTACTGAAAATATCATAAAAAAGTTTATTGACGGTTTTAATTATTTTGATTATTCTAACATAAAGCTAAATTGTATACAGTCGACAGTCGACGAAAAAGAAATGAGATGAGGATCATAGAAGCAATCGTGAAAAAAAGGGCTACTTTAAAAACTCAAGTGTATGACTACTTGAAAGAACAAATCCTTATGGGTCGTTTGAAGCCTGGTGAAAGATTGATAGAGGAAAAGATTGCAGAGGAATTGCAGGTCAGCCGAAGCCCGATTCGTGAATCAATCCGTATGCTTGAAAAAGATGGGCTGCTTTTCGTAAATAATTCTGGCGGGGTGACGGTTGTTGAGCCGTCAATCGAAGATTATCAACATCTGTATGAGTGCCGGGTTGAGATGGAGCCGCTAGCCGCTTTTTATGCAGCTGAACGCAGGACCCATGAACAACTTGAGACCATTCGTACTTCTTTATTGCAGATGAGTAAAATTTCAGAAACTAATAACCTGAAAAAAGTCCATGATACGAATGTGAATTTCCATGAAGCCGTTGTTATGGCAACCGGAAACAAGTTTCTCGTTACCATGCTGACGGCATTTCGAGGGGTTAATAGTTTTTATCGCAAATCGATACTCGATGAAAATCCGCTCCATATGGAACATGCCATTCATGAGCACCAACAAATTTTTCAGGCAATTGTGGATCAGGATGCGGAAGCAGCCAAGCGTTTAATGAAAGCTCATATTGAAAGCGATTACAATTTGTTTATGGAATTTTGCTCGAAAGATTTAGGAGGGTAAGAAATGTCAAAAAAGCTGCCACTTGAAGGTGTAAAGATTTTGGAATTAGGAAACTTGGTCGCTGCTCCATTTGCAGGGAAAATCCTTTCCGAGTTTGGTGCTGAGGTTATCAAAGTTGAAGAACCAGCGAAAGGGGACCCGCTGAGGAATTGGCGTGTGATGCACAATGACACATCGGTTTGGTGGTATGTGCAATCTCGAAATAAGAAATCGATAACAGTGAATATGCGTGATCCTGAGGGCCAGCATATTATTCGTCAACTTGCAGAGAAAGTGGATGTCGTTCTTGAAAATTTCAAACCTGGAACTTTGGAAAGATGGGGTCTTGGATTGGAAGATTTACGTAAGGTCAATCCATCCATCATCATGACCAGGGTTTCAGGTTATGGTCAAACGGGTCCATATCGAGAAAAACCTGGATTTGGAAGTGTGGCCGAGGCAATCGGTGGCTTAAGGTATTTGACCGGTTACCCTGACTTACCCCCAGTGCGGGTCGGCATTGCATTAGGAGATTTGGTTGCTGGACTTTATGCAGTCATTGGAACGTTGATGGCATTGCGTGCAAGAGAAGAAGATCCAGAAAAACAAGGCCAGCTCGTTGATGTCGCACTCTATGAATCTGTTTTTAGTTTACTAGAAGGAATTTTACCCGAATACGATTTAACGGGGATGGTAAGAGAACGGACAGGTAGTACACTACCAGGAATCGCCCCTTCAAACACATATGAATGTGCTGATGGAAAGCATTTGGTTATTGGTGGGAATGGGGATCAGATATTCAAACGTCTAATGACAGCAATTGGCCGAGATGACCTGGCGAATGACCCGACTTATTCAACCAACCAAGGGCGAGCGGACAATGTAATTTTCATTGATTCAACCATTGAAGAATGGACGAAACAGCATCCATTAAAAGAGGCTCAGCGAATATTAGATGAAGTATCCGTACCGGTAGGTCCTATATATGGAATCAAGGAAATTGTTGAAGATGAGCAATACAAGGCAAGGGAAATGCTGCAGGAAATAGTCTTGCCTGATGGAACTAAAGTTCTTGTTCCGGGGGTTGTGCCAAAGCTTTCGGAAACGCCAGGAGAAATCAAATGGAGCGGTCCAAGTCTTGGTCAACACAACGAGGAAATTTACACGGAGTTTATGAATTTTTCTTTTGATGAGTTCAAAAAACTGAAAGAACAAGGAGTCATATAAATGGCGGATGTGAAAATTATCGATGTCAGTCCCCGTGATGGGCTGCAAAATGATCCCAAGCTGATTTCAACCGTGGAAAAAGTGAATCTAGTAAAACATTTGCTAGAGGCTGGTTTAAATACTGTGGAAGTAACTTCATTTGTTCACCCAGTGAAAGTGCCGCAGATGGCAGATGCTTCAGAAGTATTGAAAGTGGTAACTAAATGGACAAGCTTGCAAGCTATAGCCCTTATACCAAATTTAAAAGGGTATGAGCGAGCAAAAGAACATTCACTTTCTGAAGTTAACTGGGTCAGTTCAGCTACTGAAAGTTTTAACCAGAAAAATATTGGTTTATCAATCGATGAAAACCTTAGTCAGTTTGAAACGCTTGTGGTACAAGCCAAAAAGGATGGGATCAAAACTTGCTTTTCAATTGCAGTGAGCTTCGGCTGTCCATATGAAGGTGAAGTGTCGGAAGAGCAAGTTTTGAATCTCGTAAAACGAGTGAAAGATGCTGGTGCTGATCGAATAGGCATTGCCGATACAATTGGAATTGCCACTCCAGATCAAGTGGAACGATTGATGAAAAAGGTTATTGAAGTCGCAGGCGAAATACCTGTTACTATACATTTGCATGATACAAGGGGGCTCGGATCTGCAAATGCGTATGCTGCTTATCAAGCAGGCGTAAGAATTTTTGAAACGGCGGTATCTGGCATAGGTGGTTGTCCATTTGCACCGGGTGCAGCAGGAAATTTAGCAACAGAGGATTTAGTGTATTTATTTCACCGAATGAACATCGACACAGGGTTGGATTTTGAAAAATTACTTGATGCTGCTGACTATGCAGCGAGTCTTTCTTCGAAAAATCCATTGGGTCGCATCAGACATGTAGAAAGAAAACAAACAAAGGGGATATTAGCATGAAAAAATGGATGAAGGCAATTACGTTCTTAATGATTTCTATGTTCTTATTGTCAGCATGTAACTCAAAAGAACCTGAAACAAAAGCAGTCAATGCAAGTGGGGACGGGTACGAAGAAACGACTATCAGATTAGCTTATAACTTGCCGGCAGATCACCACATCGCTAAAGGGCTTGAAAAATTCGTGAAAGATGTCACTGAAAAATCTGATGGTGCTATAAAAATGCAAGTATATCCAGCAGGCCAATTATTAAATGATAAGGATATGAACCAGTCCATTCTTACTGGTGGCGTTGAAATGGGTGTCAATTCTTCGACGCTTTGGGCAAGTACAGTCCCTGCAATGGGTATTTTTGATGTTCCATACGTATTCTCAGACTATGAAAAAGCTGGTGAGGCTTTAAGCGGTGAATTCGGGAATAAATTACGTACTGCTATGGAAGAAAAGGGTGCCAAGGTTCTCATGTTTGCTGACTATGGTTATGCACAATTCGCAAACAACAAACGTCCTTTGGAATCACCTTCCGATTTCGAAGGATTGAAGATCCGTAGTATCGGTGACATTCCTTCTGAAATGATCAAAGCATATGGAGCTTCCCCTGTATTCATGGGTGGTGGAGAGGTATATATGGCACTTAAACTAAATACAGTCGACGGAGCCACATCAGGAACAACTGCAATGGTTCAAAGAAAGTATGATGAAGTAGCAAAATATTTAACTATCAATAATTATGCGTACCTCGAGTTTTTATTGGCAATTAATCAGGACTTCTGGGATAAACTTCCTACAAAAACACAAACGCTATTGACTGAAACTGCTAAGGAATCAGAAGAATGGATTCGTGCACAAGCCCAGTCAGAAGATGAAAAGACTGCTAAGCAGTTGGAGGAAAAAGGAATGGAAGTTTATGT
>NZ_JBFUIO010000095.1:0-7759 GCF_056401835.1 Paenisporosarcina sp. P4_D4
ACTGATTAAAGTAACGACCAAACCGTATTGCTCTTCACCTAATCGATCCCCAATAATAGGTAAAGTGAATAATTGAAGAATAATAATCGGTATGGCTGTAGCGACAATATTTAATAGTGAATCAATCAAAAACTTTTTCTTACTCAAATGGCGTACTCCCTACTAAATATTGATGTGCCAAAACGGCTTTCTAGATTGTAGCCACGAAGTCATACCCTACTTAACCATTTTTTTGTGTGTACACACAAGACTAACGTGTTCGATGGCAGATGGTTTACGTATTATAGATTCTTATATAAACGGAATAATTTTTGTTCTTCGATACTCCAATTGTATTTTTCTTTCACCGCTAAGCGGCCATTTTTCCCCATTTCTTTTGCAATGTCAGGGTTTTTCAATAAATACAAAATAGCCTCTGCGATTTCATCAACATTTTCGGGGTCAACTGGGATGCCAAATTTGTATCTTTTCAATTCTTCCCTGGCATATGGAAAATCGGTTATAATTACGGGCAATCCCATCGCCATATATTCATAGACTTTTGTTGCAAAATGATCGCCTTTGTTATATTGGCCAACATTTAAAACTGTACATAGACCAATCCTACTTTTTCGCAAAATATCCGTTACTTCTTCTCGATTTACATGACCTCTATAATCCACACACGCAAACTCTTTCATTCCACGAACGTCTTGAAGATAACGATCAGGGGATAAGACGCCCCCCAATATCAAGTTAACCTTCGCTTTATAGGCAGCTTGAATGTTATACGTAATACCTCGATCATGGGTTAGCGTGCCAATATGACAAATCGTATTCTTTAGTTTTTCTTCCTTTTCATTAAAACGATCGTACAATTCGTGTAACATGGGAAAGTTATCGATAAATGCCGTTTTTTTCGCCCGGTTTTCAAAAGGATTTTTCAAACTATACGTACATGGAAAGACGACCGCATCAATTCGTTTAATCGAATAGGTTTCATACATGAAATATATTTTTGCGATGACCTTCCGTAAAAACTTTGGAATATATTCTTTTTCTTTAATTTGCATCGGATAATTTTCGTGGGAATCAAAGATGACTTTCTTTCCTCGTTTTTTTAACTTATTCCCGATTGGCATTAATTCAGGATCATGATAATGATAGATTTCGGCATCTACTTCCACCGCTTTTTTAAATATCTTTTTCTTGGAGTTCAACATCCGATCAAGTCGGCTCTTTGGCTTAAAATTGGTCGAGATGATCTTTACTTGATCCACTGTTTCATTAGGTAATTGATCATTTACAATTAAGGAGACATCATAGCCATGGCTTGCTAATGATTTACATTCCTTTTCAAATATGCGAATATCATAACGTTCATGAGCACTCGTCATATGACATACTTTTTTGATGATGGTCCCTCCAATATGCGTTCATTACATATTCCACTATTTGTCTCGTCTATAAGTTGCTCTTCTTGATATAGTCTGAAACCACTTTTGCCACAAGTTCTACATCCGTTTCCTTCAAATATGGATGCATTGGTAACGACAGAACACAATCACAAAGCTCGTTAGTAACTTGAAAATTTTCTTCACTAAATTGTAAATGTACAAATGCTTTCTGTTTATGCATTGGATTCACGTAATACACCATACTTGGAATCTCGTTCTTATTGAGATGTTGTTGTAACTGATCCCGTTGCTCCCTATTCTTAAGCTTAATAGTATACTGGGCAAAGCTGGAAAAAAATCCATCGGGGATGGCAGGTGTATCAACCATTCCGCTCAATTTTTCATTATAAAGTTGATAAATTCGGTTTACGTCATCCAATTCATGCTGGATGAACGCGTCAAGCTTGACTTGTAAAATGGCTGCTTGGATCGTATCAAGTCGCGAATTCAACCCAATGCGAATATTGTCGTACTTACTTTCGCCTTTTCCATGAACCTTCAAAGACTTTAACAACTCTGCTAATTCATCATCATCCGTAAAAATTGCCCCACCATCTCCATAACAACCTATAGGCTTCGCTGGGAAGAAAGAAGTTGTTGCGGCATCACCAAAACTGCATGCTCGTTTCCCATGAATATTGCCCCCAAAGCCTTGGGCAGCGTCTTCTAATACAAGTAAATGATATTTCTTTGCGATACGCTCGATTTCAAGATGATCAGCAGGTAACCCAAATAAATCAACAGGGATAATCACTTTTGGTGTGACTTTCCCTTCTTTCAACGTTTTAACAATGGCCTTCTCTAGTTGCGTTGGATCCATGTTAAAGGTATCTTTACATACATCCACAAACACCGGTGTTGCACCGCAAAACGAAACCACTTCTCCTGTTGAGAAAAATGTTAAATCTGGAATGAAAACGGCATCGCCTTCCCCAATCCCCCACGCCATCAGCACAAGGGTCATCGCTTCTGTTCCATTCGCACACGTGATGCAATGCTTCGCGCCCACATATTCTGCTAATCGTTCTTCGAGTGCCTTTACTTCTCTTCCTTCGATATAATTGGAATGAAATAAAACACCTTGAATCGCTGAATCGATTTGATGTTTATAGGTTTGATATTGAGCCTGTAAATCACGAAACTGCATAGCCACTCTCCAATCCACATAAATTCCACCCGGAAAACCCATTACGTCCGTAACCCTAGAAAACCTTATGAATATTATGGTAAGGCATTTGCCTTGAACCAAATTGTCTGAAAAACTGCTCGATATTTTGCTTCATACTTCCTTCAAAATCAAACTTCCGATTCAACCTACTTGCTAATTTAATGCCTTCATAAATCAGTAAAGTTAGGGATTGATTGTTTCGATAGTCAGGATTTGAACCGGACATTAAATAATAAACCGTCTCGTCATCCCAAACAAAATAAGCTGCGGCATGAATTTGATGTTGCTCATCCGCACAATAATATATTTTCCTAGCATTTTTTTGTTCACATGCTTCATCAATTCTCGAAACCGTTTCAAATGAATAAGGGATTTCTAAGTTTTGCCTCTCAAACGTCAGTTTATTTAAATGATAGAATTCATCGATTCCAAGACCTTCATAAACCTGCAAGCTTTTCTCTGCTTTTCTTATATTCTTTCGTATATTGGAATTGAAATTTTGATAGACTTCATCCAAATTGGAAGTATGGTGTATGACATACGTATACCTTGTTGTTTGCGAGTAGCCACGCCAATAAAAAGGAAGCCAGTTTGTAAAGGAATAATGAAAGTATTGTTGGTATTTTGTTAACCCGAGTTTCTCGATTTCATCTATGATGGTATTCATCATGTTTTTTTCATACGTCAGTTTTCTATCGTATTTTTGATTTGGTGGATATCGCATCCAGATGCCATTCGTTTGGGTTAACGTCGCTTTTCTAATTTCTTTCTCGGTTCCGATTTTTTGGAGATAGTATGGCAAGGACGCACAGATTTCGGCGTTTTCTTTAATTAAGATGACATCCCATTCATTCGGACAAACCGCATCCATCCACCAGCCTTTTGAAAATAAAGGAATGGTCGTTTCCTGCTCGCTGAATTGCAGATACTTTTCGAGTTCAGTCATTCCCCTGCCCACTTTCACTAACTCAATGAAATATATTAATAAAATCCAATGTACTCGCCTTCTCCAGTGGGAGTTGGACACTTTTCTTTTCAGCTGCTGACTTATAAATGGCAAGGACGAGTTCTAATGCCCTTCTGCCATCTTCAGCCGTCACATATGGTTCACGGTCCTGTTTAATCGCCTCAATGACGTCTGCATAGAGTGGCGTATGTCCAAAGCCATAAACGGTTGGCGGATTCTCGTGATACTTGGCTTTTACTTCCTGTGAATCGTCCAATTGATCCGCAAACAGCCATTCTTCAATAATATTTACTGATTTCCCACCGATTTTAACGGTCCCTTGATCCCCGAACACATAGAGCGTTTCCTCAAAATTTTGAGGATAAATGTTTGTTGTTCCCTCAATTACACCGTAACTACCGTTCGCAAATCGAACTAACGCAATTCCAAGATCTTCTGCCTCGATAAATGGATGCTTTAAATTATCCGTCATTCCAACAACTTCTACAATGTCGTCACCCATCATCCACCGCAAAAGATCAATATTATGAATGCATTGATTCATGAGCGCCCCACCGTCTTGCTGCCAAGTCCCTCGCCAAGGTGCCTGGATGTAGTAGTCCTCTCCACGGTTCCAGCGGATATGGGCTGTTCCGTGAAGTAGTCTACCAAAACGACCTGCCTCTACTGCTTCTCTCAATTTTTGAACCGATTTATTAAACCGATTTTGGTGGCAAGCACTTACTTTTAAATTTTTCGCCTCTGCCTTTTCAATAATCTGATCAGCTTCTTCTAAAGAAAGCGCGATGGGTTTTTCAATAATCAAATGGCTTCCCGAATCGATACAATCCAATGCAATTTGTCCATGTTTCCCGCTTTCTGTACAAATCGCCACTAAATCAGGTTTTTCAATTGCCAGCATCTGTCGATAATCTGTATATTTAGTTACTGCAACCCCTAAATCAAATGTTGAAAGGGTCTGCTCCATTTTCTTTTCATCGAGATCACAAATGGCGACAATGTCTAACTTATTTTGAATAGCAGCTGCCAGATGATTCGGTGAAATCCTCCCACAACCGATGATGGCAAATCGTAAGTTCGTCATTTCTCACCCACATGATTTCTTATTTTTTTTCCAGGCACACCGACAATCACCACATTATCCTCCACATCTTTTACAACGACCGAACCTAAGCCGATTAAACTATTGGCGCCAATGGTTACTTGATTTCGAATCGTCGCTGCAGGAGAGATATAAACATTTTTCTTAATCCACACACTTCCAGAGATATTGACCAACGCGGCAATCATGACATGATCTTCAATGATGACATTATGGGCGATGTGACAAAGGTTGTTAATTTTTACATGATTCCCGATTTCCACATCCCCTAACGTTCCTCTGTCAATACACGTATTCGCCCCAATTTCCACATCTTCGCCAATGATCACACCGCCAAAATGGGGAACTCTAACATTGATCCCGTCAGTATTTTCAAAATAGCCGAACCCATCAGTACCAATCACAGCACCTGAACGAATGATTGTATCTTTTCCAATCGTGACTTTCCCTTGGATCGAAACATTATTTTCGATTCGTACATTGTCTGAAATCACAACTTCTGGCCCTATATAACAATGGTGACCAATGTAAACCTGGTTACCGATACTCCTAGTTTCAACAAYCGATGTTGCACTAATAAATTCAACCTTCGTCTCTTCATGAAAAAATTGATTGAGTATCGTAAAGTACATGGCTTTTGGATTGTCACAAAAAATAAAGTTTGCCTTCTCAAAAGAACTTGTATCAAATTGTAGTGAGACAATGAGCGAATTTGTAATGACTTTTCCCATAATGGCTTGCATTTTTTTCTCGTCTTTAATCCATGAAATTAAATTGGCAGCAATATTTTCAATGGAAACATAGGTATGAATCGTGAGTTCTGAATCACCGATAAATGTGTAGGGCATTTCTGTAGTGTCTAAAAAGTCTGTGATATCTTTTATACGAATCACCCTGTTATCTCCTTCCAATCAATCACTTGATCTAATGCGGTGAAATTGTCATACATAAAATCATATCGTTCACTTATCGATTGTTTGAGGAAGTCCTTTAGCTTAACTTCCATTGTTTCAATTTCAGTAGAATACCAGAAAGGATGGGTCAGAATGTGCAGCTTTTCATATTTTCCAGATTCAATCGTTTCAATCGGGTCTTCTCGCCAATTCATTCTTGAATCTGATACGTATTTCATGCTTTTGAAGTATTTGGAGGAATAGGAGTTGATGATTTGATGGAATTGAATATCATTTTCTAATACGAGTTTGGAAGGTCGATGCATGGAAACTACTTTCACTTCAGTATTTAGTAAGTTACCGAGAATTTTGGCTTCCATTTGTACAGCTTTCTGCATATCTTCAATAGTTTGAATATCATATCGTTTTTCATCAAAATGAATGCCAATTTCGTGGCCTAACGACTGGATTTGTTTTAGCTTTTCGAAGGATTCTCTTGAAAAGATATTATAAAAATTAGTGGATAATAGAATGAAATAGGTTGATTTCACGGCTAGATCATGTTCTAGTCTGGCCATTTCTAGTGCTTTTTCAAGTGAGAAATCAACATCGTGCCTGATGATGACCGATTTTTTGACAGTTTCACTTTCGCGATACATGCAAAAGTAATACCCGTTGTGTCTTAATAATTCCAGCAGCTCGATGTAGGCTTTTGTTGTAAATTCCATTTCGTCTCCCCTTACAACAATTCGATTTTTTCTCGATTCAAAACATTCTGCATGGCATTTTTCGTATCAAAGATTGCCTTCGCATGTTGCTGAACGAAATCATAATCTACCTTTGTATGGGCAGTTGTGATAATTACTAAATCAGCACTTTCAATAAGCTCCGCAGTTAATTTTGATTCACCTTTTTTGATCACACCGTGTTCATCACGATATTCTGAAATATAAGGATCATAATAGATCACATCAGCAGCGTTTTTTTCTAATACTTCGATAACTCGAATCGCTGGGCTTTCTCGATAATCTTCAATATCCTGTTTATACGCGACACCAAGGACTAAAATGCGCGATGCACTTAACGCCTTTTTCGATTTGTTTAAAATATTACTTGCTCGTTCCACACAGTATTCCGGCATTCGGTCATTGATCATCATGGAAGCCTCAATCATGGATGTGTGAAACCCATATTCACGCGCTTTCCACGATAAATAATAGGGATCTAGTGGAATACAATGGCCCCCTAAACCTGGCCCTGGGTAAAAGGCCTGAAATCCATAGGGTTTCGTTGCAGCAGCATCGACCACTTCCCAGAAATTAATACCCATTCTGTTACAAAGAATGGCTAATTCATTGACGAGGCCGATATTGATATTTCTGTAGGTGTTCTCTAAGATTTTTTCCATTTCTGCAATCGCAGGTGATGAAACCCGATAAATCGGTGCTTCTAAAATGCTCTCATATAAACTCGCTGCGATTTCCGTACATTTTGCAGTCATTCCCCCTACCACTTTTGGGGTATTTTTCGTTTTATAGCGTAAATTCCCCGGATCGACTCGTTCAGGCGAAAACGCAAGATAGAAATCGACCCCACATTTCAGACCCGATGATTCAAAAATCGGCTTCAAGAGTTCTTCTGTTGTACCGGGATAGGTTGTAGATTCTAAAACGATTAACATTCCTTTATGCATATAAGGAACAATACTTTCTGCCGAAGCTTTCACATAACTAATATCCGGTTGCTTATAGAGGTCTAACGGTGTCGGCACACAAATACATACACAATCTGCTTGTGCAACCTGTGCAAAATCTGAGGTGGCGGTAAGGTAGCCGGATTGTACGATTTGTTCAAGGTCTTCGTTCACGACATCTCCAATGTAATTGATACCGGAATTTACCATAACTACTTTAGAATCTTGTATATCGAATCCGATTGTCCGGTACCCTGCTTTTGCCTTCTCCACAGCAAGAGGAAGACCAACATAACCTAGCCCTATGACCCCCAGTGTTGCTGTTTTATTAAGCAATTTTTCCTTTATAGTCTCCATTTTTCCACCCTCATTTTTTTTTGAGCTTGCCATCAAGTCTTTTCGTGTCTGTTAACCACGGAATTAGTTAGCCATATAACAAAAATTGCAAATAATATTCCATGAGTTAAAAGACTAGTAAATAGGGCTGCATCAACTAGTGC
>NZ_JBFUIO010000096.1:0-7577 GCF_056401835.1 Paenisporosarcina sp. P4_D4
CTTCAACACAGGTAAATTCTTCATTCTCGTTTGTAACGACGGCAATCGATATAGAAACTAACGGAATCTTTTCCATTTGATACTCACGATTTGTGGTATAGATAAAATTTTCTTTTAGATGCTCATTGGTATAAAACTTTTTGATTTGCTCATCAAATGCATTGATTACTCTGTCACAGTAATCTTCATAGAAGTAATGGTTAAAGAGAACAATAAAATCGTCGCCTCCGATATGACCTAAAAAACTTTCTTTATTATCAAGGGAGTTAGTTAATAGGTCTGCAGTTAGCTGAAGAATTTCGTCTCCTTTTTTAAAGCCATAATAATCGTTATAAGCTTTGAAACGGTCTAAATCTATATATAAAAGACTAAACTCTTTTTTATGCTCCAAAACTTTGTTTAGATTTTGATTAATAATAATGTTTCCTGGCAGTCTAGTCAGGGGATTTAAATAACTAGCAAACTCAACTTGTATGTCAGAAACTTTCATTAAAAGGCTTTTAATACTCACTACACCGACGATTATATCGTCTAATTGTATAATTACGTCATCATATATTTCTTCTTCGGATCTATCCATCGCTAACTTACTGACTTCAACAATGGAAGTGAAAAAGTTCACAATCAATGGATTATTATTGGCTAATATTTCAATAGGCTTCTTAATGTAAAGGTTATACCCATATTGTGTACCCATTTTTTGATAAAAATTAGTTCTAGTAATTAAGGCTGTAGCTGAATTTTGCTCAGTGATAACAATGCCTTGCAGACTTAAATCATTATGAAAAATTTGGTCCACCTGGTGACAAGGCGTCCCAAAAGGTACCTTAGGTATTTCTTTAGCAATATCTCCGATATAAGCAATCATATAAACCCCCATATTTAGTAATTTTGTCTTAATTTCTTATTCACTTGAACATTGTGGTAAGAGTTGTACTTAAACTAAAGAAGGTAATCAATACTTTTAATTTCAATTGGTAAAAACATAAAACATATTATCTATACTATAATAGTTCTTTTAGTTTATATAAAGGAATATATTGGGTTAATTTTTGTATAAAAACAACCCTTCACAAAATCTAATTAAAAATGATGTGAGGGGTGTTTATGTTGAATTCAAAAAAGGAAATACATGAGCATGTTTTTTCTAATCTGTACTTATTTAGAATTTCATTTAGCGCGATATAAATTTGCAGGTGTGACAATAGGTGATTGAGTTAAGGGTACTATTCCATTTTTTAATAGAGGGTTCGGTTTTCCTAATGCATAACCTTGTCCAAAATGAACGCCAAGTTTTTGAATAAACTCCAATTCTGACAATGTTTCAATGCCTTCTGCAATTACGTCGGTTTTGGATTGCAGTGCAAACTCGACCAGAAGTTCGACTAACTGTTGTTGAGCTGGTTGAATGTTAATATTACGGATCAGCGATTTATCAATCTTGATGAATTCAGGTTTTAAATATGCAAGCGTTTTGAGACTATTATAACCTGTTCCAGCATCATCCACGGCAACTCTAAATCCTTGTAGACGATAATTCTCTATTATTTTTTCAAATCGATTATAATCAATCACAGCTTCTTTTTCCGTCATTTCTAATACAACTTGGCTAGGAGAAAGATTATATTTATCTAATAGCTCCAATGTTTTTCCACTTCGATACGCCGAATCTGTTAGTACTTGTGGTTGAATATTAAGAAAAACCAACCGATTTTTATACTCTTGTGAATGCTCTAACTGCTCCGAATATCTCTCAAGTGATAGATTGCGCAAAAAGGCTTCGACCATAAAGACGTTATCACTTTGACCCACATAATCATAAAATTTTTCTGTTGATGGAAACAAGGATGTGATCTCAGGACGATTAAGTATTTCATATCCAATGGTTTCATTTTCCACAAGAGATAAAATCGGCTGAAATACAGTTGTTATCTTTTGCTTACTAATAAGTCCCTTGAACTCTTCACTTTTTTTAAATTCTTGAATAACAAAATTATGGTTACTATGTAAATATCGTAAATATTTAAAAATCGTACTTATCTGGTTAATCTTCATTTAATCTCCCTTAACAATGCGTTCTATTTGTGTACTTTTATATAGTATAGCGATGCAATATTTCTTGAGTATTAAGGAATTGTAAAAAGTTTCTAGCTATTTAGGATTTATAGCACGTCTGTATAAGAGCGATGAATAAAATTAGTTTAAAAAGGAAATCAGGTAGTTTAAGAGAATTGATATAGTAAGGTTACATAATCGAGGTGAAAAACGTGTCCAAAATAGCTCTCTTGACAGTTACTCACGATCCTAATGGAAGAAATATTAAGCACTTGAATTAGGGGGGGACTGGCATGGAAGATTACATACTTACTCTATTAAATGAAATTCCACCAGTTGAAAAAGGTAAAAGAGTCGTTCTTGGAATAGATGGACTAAGCCGTTCTGGGAAGACAACCTTTGTAAAAAACGTTCAACACCATCTTCAAGAAAAAAACATCCCAATCTGCATTTTCCATATAGATGACTACATTGTGGAGAAAAAAAGGCGTTACGACACCGATTATGAAGAGTGGTATGAGTACTACCATTTACAATGGGATACTGAGTGGTTAAAAGAGAATTTGTTCATCAAACTAAAAACGTCTGAAGAACTAAACTTGCTAACTTATGATAATCAATCTGACACACACAATATACAAGTAGTTAGATTACCTGAAACTTGTCTAATTATCGTTGAAGGAGTATTTCTACAACGAAAAGAGTGGAGAAGTTTCTACGATTATTTAGTTTATTTGGATTGTCCGAGAGAAATAAGATTTAACCGTGAAAGTGATGTGACAAAAAGCAATATCGAGAAATTTAGAAATAGATACTGGAAAGCAGAAGAGTATTATTTGGATACAGAATCTCCAAAGAAGCAAGCAGACCTAGTATTTCAAAATTAAATGGGAATCTAGTTTTTAAAGGAATACACTTTTCACACTAAAGACCTTGAGGTGAATTTTGAGCTCAAAATAGAGCTCTTTTAATTTAATGGATGTAGAAATAGGGAGGATAATTTTGAGAGACAGAGCTTCGGTCATTCTTGTAGAAAATAATAAGGTTGGTCTGATTAAACGAATTAGGAACGGTTCAATTTACTATGTTTTTCCTGGAGGCGGAATTGAAGAAGGTGAAAATCCTGAAACAGCTGCAAAAAGAGAGGCCTTTGAGGAGTTAGGTGTAATAGTAAACGTTAGTAAGTGCATTGCAAAGGTGGACTGTAACGGTACACAATACTTTTTCTTTGCTGAAATACTCGATGGGATTTTTGGTACTGGACAAGGAGAAGAATACACTAATAATAATCGAGATAGAGGTACATATTTGCCAATATGGGTTGAAATAGAAAAATTATCATACATTGACGTTAAGCCTAAAGAAGTTGCTATCACAGTACAATCAATTTTCAACTAAACGACATTTTGGTAGGACATTCCTTTGGTGGCGTCAAAATGCGCTTATTTGTTGCTGAATTTCCAAACGAAGTTGCAGTATGGTTCCCATTAAATGGCTTGAACTAAATTTCTATTCTTGTGGTAAAATTTAGTAATTATCGATTATTTATTATGGGGAACTTTAATAAATAAGATAAAAAGTGATTTTTTTAAATAAGGAATAATAACACTCGGGGGTGTGTCAAAATGAACAAATTTGTTATTGGGTGGAGAATCTTGTTTTTAGTAATTCTAACATCACTACTTTTACTTGGAGGGATTAGTAGAAATATATTTTTCGCTGTGATACTAGGCATAATTATTTTTTCAATCATCCCTGAAGTTTATTCAAAAAAGTTAGGTGATAAGTAAATGTTAATTCCAAAAATAGTATTAGAGGGTATGTTAACAACGCGGGCTTATGAGAGGATTTGTACGAGCAAATTAAAAACAGGTATCGGAAGTATTCTCCCAGATACCTGTTATTAGTGAAGCTTAAAGCTCTTTATATTCAGTCATCGAGTCCATATGGCTCGCAATCATTGCAATCATTGTGCTGGCCTCTTCTTTAGAAAACGTAAAGATGCTTTCGTCTTTATGGAGCTCGTCATCCAGCCAATAACGGTTGACTCTTTTGAGGACGCCGTGACCCGTGTCCCCAACCAGTCCAAACTGATAGGTGATTTCTACTTCATCTTCTATATGAAATGCGGTGACTTCAGGAGATTCCCAATCAACGCCGACCTCTTCAGGATCATAATCATAATCATCATGTACAATTTCATCTACATAATACTCTTCACCGTCTTCATCTTCATCTGTTACATAAGTTTCTTCCAATACATAATCATCTTCATCATCTATTTCATCCACATAAAACGCTTCACTATCTCCGTTCATAAAAGAATGGAAGCTTTCGTGAACGGCGTCAATAACATCTTCAATATCTGGCAAAATAATCCGAGCTTGCATTTCATATTCGAAATCAAATGTTTCAATGTAAAATTCTTCGTTATGTGGATCAAAGAGGAGGGTACAGAAAAACTCCCTGTCATCATCTTCAGTCTCGACGAAAAATTCAATTCTCGGATGTTTGGCACTTTGATCAATCGTCATTTGACCGACTTTATCGTATTCATCGCAAAGCGAATTCAGATGATCTTGCAGCTCTGCAGTTACTCGGTTAAACCATTCCATCGACATGCTATACTCGCCCCTTTAATTATATTCTTCATTCAATTTTTTATCTTTTCCCATTTCATGAATTTGTTGCATTCCATTTATATCCTTTTTTTAATTAAATAATTTATTAAGAATAAAGGTTGGAAAACAGGGGAATTTAGAATGATAGATATAGAAAGTTGAATTTCAGGAATAGATATCAGAGGAAATTTAAACTCAACTGAAAAAGGAGTGTTTCAATGAATTCCCTAGAGCAATCCATTAAAAAATATGCTATTCCTTTTGAAACACAAGATGATCTTACACCTATTATAGAAGCAATCGGCGAAGCGAAAATCGTTCTATTGGGAGAAGCAAGCCATGGTACGTCAGAGTTTTATTCGATGCGTGCTGAACTGTCAAAAAGGTTGATTGAGGAAAAAGGATTCACTCTTATTGCTGTTGAAGGTGATTGGCCATCCAGCCAACAAGTTAATCGTTATATTAAAGGGTACTTAGATGAAAAAGAAGATGTAAAAGATGTGTTAAAGGCGTTCAACCGTTGGCCAACATGGATGTGGGCTAATGAGGAAATTGCTGACTTTATCACATGGCTCAAGGAACACAATGCCAAAATTGGAGGTAGTCAAAACGTAGGTTTTTACGGAATTGATGTCTACAGTTTGTGGGAATCATTGGACGAAGTAATCACTTATTTAAGCAAGACGGATCCGGAAAGTGAGGATCTGGAGCTGGCCAGGAAAGCGTTCACATGCTTTGAACCTTTTAATCGACATCCTGAAACGTATGCCATGACTTCGATAAATATATCGGAAGCATGTATCGACGAAGTGACCAAGCTACTAAAGTCTATACGCGTTCATGAAGATAACTATAATGATGTACAGGAAGCCGATTTGAACTTGAAAATCAATGCAATGGTTGCACAAAACGCTGAAGAATATTACCGGGCTATGGTCCGTAGTGATGACATCTCCTGGAATGTCCGTGATGAGCATATGGTTGAAGTGATAAACGAAGTCATGGACTATCATGGAAACAATGCAAAAATCATCATTTGGGAACACAATACCCATATCGGGGATGCTTCCGCAACGGATATGGAAGCGGCTGGCATGGTGAACGTTGGCCAAATTCTCCGCCTGCAGAACAGAAAAGAAAATGTCTTCGCTGTCGGGTTTGGCACATATAAGGGAACAGTGATCGCAGCTGACCAGTGGGCAAACCCATATGAATTGATAGTCGTGCCACCAGCTATGAAAAAATCATGGGAATACGCTATGCATGTAGCCGGTGAATTTAATAAGTTATTAATTTTCGATGATGACAATCGCCACCTGTTTGATGAATGGATTGGTCATCGGGCAATTGGCGTGGTTTATAATCCTGAGTTCGAAGCTTACGGGAATTATGTACCTTCAAAAATGGGAAGTCGCTACGACGCTTTCATTTACCTGGACGAAACCAAAGCCCTTACTCCAATTGAGCATGACAACCCATAATCACTCACTAATTGCACCGCATTTGCGGTGTTTTTTTGTTTTCGTTATTTAATTCAACAATGAAATGATGGTAAAATGTAACAATAATTAATGCTTGTAGAAGGATGAAACTAAAGGAAAAGGACTGGTGGACGAATGATTATCATGATAAATGGAGCATTTGGAGTGGGAAAGACCACTGTTTCCAATGAACTACAGAAAGAAATAGAAAATAGTATGATTTTTGATCCGGAAGAAATAGGTACTTTGTTAGGCAAAATTCTCCCAGTAGATGTTATGGCTCTTGAAGCAAAAACAGGAGATTTTCAGGATTTGGAGCTTTGGAAACAATTAACCGTTACCGTAGCTGAGCACTTAATCGTACAGTATAAAGTGAACTTAATTGTTCCAATGACTATTCGGAAAGTAGAATATTTTAATTACATATTTGATGGATTTAAGAAGATAGATGAACAAACAACCCATTTTTGTTTAACAGCAAATCAGGAAACTATTTTCGATAGACTTAGGGAACGTGGGGAGGAAGAAGGGAATTGGTGTTTCCAACAAACATCGAAATGCCTGAAAGCATATAAAGAACATGATTTTGGGGATTACATCAACACGGAGAACGTCCAAATACATACGATTGTTCAAACCCTAAAGGAAAAACTAAAAATAGTAGAAGCTGTTAAATAGATGAAGACTTTTGTGTTACATGGGACATGTGACGGAAACTGATTTTGACGGAGGAATGACGATGGATGATTCAACCCATAAAATCTTAGAACTAACCAAACCAGAACAATTCGAACGTGCATTTCTATTAATGAAACAGTTAAGATTGGATTTGACGATGGAGTCTTTTCAGGAATTGCTCGGACAAATGACAAAAGACGGATATCGACTTTTTGCCTTATTTGCTCAAAATCAAATCGTAGCTTTGGCAGGCGTAAGCTTGAGAACGAATTTTTATAGCGGCCGCCACGTTTATATTTATGATTTAGTTACTGACGTCTCTAAACGTTCGCTTGGATATGGAGAGACATTGTTGGAGTTCATACATGAGTGGGCTAAAGAAAATGGTGCCGAATATGTAGCACTGGAATCGGGAATCCAAAGAACCGATGCTCATAGGTTCAATGAAGACAGAATGGATTATGATAAATGGTGTTTTTCGTTCAGAAAAAAATTGTAAACGATGATGAAATGAGCTCTTTGAAGGAGTTGAAGGTTTTTTTCATTCATGATGGAAACTGAAATTACTCACCACGATTCTTGAGATTTCCTGATAGTGTGCTAGTATGTAAGTAATTAAAATAGTTGCGGGGGGACGCATTGGCGTTGAGAAGGTTAAAACCTGACCCTTTGAACCTGTTCGTTAAGACGAACGTAGGGAGCAAAGTACATAGCGGTTTAACGCTTTTGTTTTGTACTGTAG
>NZ_JBFUIO010000097.1:0-9157 GCF_056401835.1 Paenisporosarcina sp. P4_D4
ATCTTTAGGTGATCTTTCCATCGATTTGACGAATCCAAAAACCACTTATGATTTAGGTAATGGGTCTTCTGTAAAATTGTTAGGATATTATCCGGATTTTTCTGGATTTGAAAAGGGAGAGCCTCAAACGAAGTCTCCAGTTCCGAACAACCCTGCATTTTTAGTGGAAATGAAGACACCTGAAACTCCTGAAGGGGAAACCAGTTTTGTGGCGATAAAACAAACTGTGGAGCCGCTTGGGGATAATGAATATAAACTTGAATTCCAAAATGTAGATACGCGTGATGTTTCCGGTCTCACGATACGGAAAGATAAAACATTATGGATTTTAGCTTTAGGTGGCTTGATTTTCATGATTGGGGTTGCGCAAGGATCTTACTTCAATCACCGTAGAATATGGATTCATGAAACGAAAGATGGACAGGTTGCTGTCGCTGCCCATACGAATAAAAACTGGTTTGCTATTAAAAAAGAGTTGGATCAGCTAACGGAAGTAGCACAACTGCCTCCATACATGGATCAACAGGACTCTGAATCACATGAGCTCAAAAAGGATGGTGAGAAGTCGTCATGACACTCGTCTCGATAAGTGGGAATTTATTGTTTTTTGCATTTGTTTGTTATTTGATTGCAACATTATTTTTCGGTGGAGCAGTGAAAGGGTCAAAGTCAGAAGCATCAGCTTCTGAGAAGCGATGGGGACGTATCGGGATTATTGTAACGATTGTTGGATTCATCGCAAACTTGGCTTACTTCATCACTCGTTGGATAGCTGCTGGACATGCTCCGGTAAGTAACTTATTTGAGTTTACAACCGCTTTTGGCATGATGGTAGTTGGTGCGTTTATTTTAATCTTTTTCATTTACCGGACACCATCACTCGGACTGTTCGCATTACCGATTGCAATCATCATTATTGCATATGCAAGCATGTTCCCGCGCGACATTAATCCTTTGATTCCGGCGTTGAAAAGCTATTGGTTAACAGTCCATGTTATTACGGCTGCACTCGGTGAAGCCATTCTAGCAATCAGTGCCGTGGCTGGTTTGATTTACTTACTGAAGAATGTTGACATTACGAAGAAATCAAAACAAAGTTTTTGGTTGGAAGCTGTCATGTTTACACTCGTCTTAACATTAGGCTTTGTTGCTTCAACTACTACATTTAGCGTGATGGATTACGAAGCAAAATTCAGCTATGTAGATAAAGAAGAAAAAGAAAAAGAAATTACGTATAATGCACCACCTCTATTCGGAATGAATGAGTATGAGTCATTGACACCTGGAACTTTGACACCAATTGCCGAAATGCCTCCACTTGTTAATGCGAAAAAATTAACGACGGTTACTTGGTCATTTTTGTTCGGGGTTATCCTTTATGGATTAATCAGGCTTATCATTCGCAAACCAATTTCAGCTGTTCTGAAACCTTTTGCCCAAAAGGCCAATTCGCAGTTAATGGATGAAATCGGTTATCGTGCTGTGTCCATCGGATTCCCTGTGTTTACGCTTGGCGCACTGATATTTGCGATGATCTGGGCACATGAAGCCTGGTCAAGATTCTGGGGATGGGATCCGAAGGAAGTTTGGGCTCTCATCACATGGCTATTCTATGCAGCTTTCCTGCATCTTCGATTATCACGAGGCTGGCATGGCGAAAAATCTGCATGGTTGGCTGTCATAGGCTTCATTATTATTATGTTTAACTTAATTGCTGTTAACCTAATTATTGCCGGGTTACACTCATACGCATAAAATGACAAGCCTTTTCCTTCCGAGGGAAGGGCTTTTCTTTCATTTTAGAGCATGTAATTGTACAATAATTGGTAGAGTCAGGACGAGAGGGGTAACACTATGTTGAAGGATATGAAGTGGACGAAGCTGAAAATGGAGCCATGGCACTGGAAATGGCACTTGAAAAAGAATATCACTGTATCCTGTTGGATGTGATGATGCCAGAGAAAGACGGCTTGGAAGTGCTTGCCGAACTTCGTGAACTTAAAGCAACACCGATTCTTTTATTAACTGCCAAAGGCGAAGAAGCAAACCGCGTTCAAGGATTTGAATTAGGTGCGGATGATTACATAGTCAAACCATTTAGCCCGCGCGAAGTCGTTCTTCGTATTAAGGCCGTCTTAAGACGCTCCGTGACAATTTCACCAATTACTACAACCTCTTCTTCAAAAGATTTGGTGGTATTTCCGCATCTAACGATTGACCACGATGCACATCGCGTCACAGCGGATGGAACAGAAGTGAACTTGACACCGAAGGAGTACGAGCTACTTTACTTTTTAGCGAAAGCTCCGGATAAAGTGTTTGACCGTGAACAATTGCTGAAAGAAGTTTGGCATTACGATTTCTTTGGTGATTTGCGTACAGTCGATACCCATGTGAAACGATTACGTGAGAAATTGAACCGCGTATCCGAAAAAGCCGCAAAAATGATTGTAACTGTATGGGGAGTAGGCTATAAATTCGAGGTTGTCAATGAATAGAATATGGAACAGCGTTGTCGGGAAGCTATGGGTAACCATATTGCTTCTCGTTTCGTTTGTATTGTTTATCATTACGGTCTTAATGCTTGAATTTTTAGGGAACTATCATAGCGAGCAAGCTGAAGCATCCTTACGGCAGGAAGCGAGTACAATTGCCCGTATTGTAGATGATCATGAAAATGTTGATGCATCTCTCTCTATTATTTCTGATGTCCTTGGCCCAGAAACGAATGCACTGATTGCAAAAGAACCGCGTGAAGTATCTCTTGCCTTGCATGAAGGGGAAAATGGAGAAGAAATAAAAAAATATATTATGAGAGATCAAACGCTTGGAAATGTTTTCAAATCATCACAACCAATCATTAAAGAAATGATGCTGCCATCTCTGCAAAATAAAAGTCAAATGGAACCATTTATCGTATTGGCTTCTCCATTGAATGTTGAAAACGAAGTTCATGGAGCCGTATTCATTTATCAAAGCTTGGATGTCATTCATAAAACTACAAAAGAAACGACGAATATCGTCTTTCTCTCTGCTTTTATCGCATTTATCTTAACGACTTTCTTTGCTTTTTTCCTTTCTACTCGGATCACATCACCACTGCGTAAAATGCGTGAAGCCGCATTTGAATTATCGAAAGGAAACTTTGATACCAAACTTCCTTCACATCAAAATGATGAAATTGGCCAGTTGGCAAATGCATTTAACCAGATGGGAAGACAATTAAAGCATCATTTAGAAGTAATCAATCAAGAGAAGGAACAGCTATCCAGTATTTTGACGTCGATGACAGATGCCGTCATTACGTTTAATCGTGATCATACGATTTTACTAAGCAATCCACAAGCTGAAAAATTGTTACAAAAATGGTTTTTCCGCATGGGTACGAATAATGGTCAGCCGATACCTGTTGAAATGGATCACATGCTCGACCATGGCCTTCATATGGAAGAAGAAATTAATGAAGAACTCGAAATGGAAGGAAGCTATTTTGCCATTACAATCAGTCCATTGTACAGTGGTGATTCAATTAGGGGAGCCGTTGCTGTATTGCGGGATATGACTGAACAACATCGACTGGATCGATTACGCTCTGACTTCATAGCGAATGTGTCTCATGAACTCAGAACCCCTATTGCGATGTTGCAAGGGTATAGCGAAGCCATTATAGATGATGTCGTATCATCTGAAGAAGAACGAGACGAAATGATAAAAATTATTTATGAAGAATCCCAACGCATGGGACGACTCGTTACTGATTTATTGGATTTAGCCCGTATGGAATCAGGTAGGATGCGTCTGTATAAAGAGAATGTTGCTGTTTCCCCAGTCATCGAAAGAATTACACAAAAATTCGCACAAGTAGCGAAGGAATCACACATTGATTTGAAATTCGATTCTGCCGTCTCTCCGAAATTGACTACAGAAGTGGACGAAGATCGTATTGAACAAGTTTTGACCAATCTGATTGATAACGCTATCCGTCATACACCGAATGAAGGAAAAGTCACGGTATGTGTCGAACAACACAATGCGTTCGTGAAAATTAGCGTGGAGGACACAGGTTCGGGAATACCAGCTGAAGATCTGCCGTATGTGTTTGAGCGTTTTTACAAAGCAGATAAATCGAGAACAAGAGGAAAAGGTGGAACTGGTTTGGGTCTTGCCATTGCCAAAAATATGGTGGAAGCCCATGATGGTGTGATTTCAGTAATGAGTGAAGAAAATGTTGGAACCAAATTTACCTTTACATTACCAATAAAAAAAATGTAACTTTTTATTTGTTGTAACGACTAATTTTATGAACGGGGGGAGTTCATGAATGACTCCGTTTTTCACAGGCTCTATGATCAATATCATCAAGACGTATTTCAGTTCTTGCTGTATATTGTTAAAWATAGACAGACAGCCGAAGACTTAATGCATGAAGTATATGTTAGAGTTTTAAAAGCATACAGCCGATTCGAAGGGAAAAGTTCCGAAAAGACTTGGTTATTTTCGATTGCCAAAAACGTTGCGATTGATCATTTTCGAAAGTCGTCTGTACGCAAGCGTCATGCTTTTGACTTTTTTGACTGGGAAAAACAAGAGCTGAGATCCAATGAAGCTCTGCCCGATGAATTAGTCGAAATGAATGATGATATGAAGCAATTGCTGGACGTATTAGATGAATGCACTGGCGATCAAAAAATGGTTATTGTCATGCGATACTTTCAAGACCTATCCATTACGGAGACAGCACAAGTTCTCGGATGGACGGAAGGGAAAGTAAAGACCACACAACATCGTGCAATCCATAAACTTAGGGATCGCTTATCAGGGCATTCGGATAGGAGGCAAGTTCACGGTGAGCAACAATAAATGGAGTGAACAAAAGATTGACGAGTTACTTAGCCAAGTGCCCAAAATACATGATACACGCTCCAAAGACGAAGTATTGAAACGTTTGCAGCAAGATCCAAGATTGGCCGTTAGCAAAAACAAAAAACGTAAACAATGGATTCCATCGGCTGTAGCAGTTGCAGCAATGGCAACCTTGACAATACTTGTAGCAAGTTTTCTCAATAATCCGCAAAATGAGGATAAGGCCATGTCAGAGATGGCTGTTACTGATAGTTCCGCTAAACTTGAAGAAGAAAGCGCGGATGATACATCGAATCAAATGTTTTCAAATAGTAAAGAATCTGCAAACGATAGTGCGGGCATAACCAGTGATGAGGAAACGTCTCCTACATTTGCTCGTCAAGGTGCCGTTCTCACATCTGTCTACCCAGTAGATGCAAAAGAACACACAGTCTTTCACATTGGCATGTTGTCGAATGATGGAATCGTTGTACCCTTAACGGTACTTATTCCGAGCCGGACCATTGCGAATGATTTAGGAAATGCAGAGCCAACGAGTTTGGATTTGTATAATCAATATGCTGGTGAATTAGTTGAATCCGCACTTGGATTTGCTGAATTCCATCCATTCGAAGGTGAATTTAAAGAACAACAGAATCAATTGATTCACAAGTTACCATCTACACATGATTACGATTTGTCGAGTGCAACCATAAATGCGTATACCGAATCAATTCAAGAAACGTTTTATGGCTACAACCAAGTTGTTTTTCAAAATGAAGATGGAAGTCAAGCTGAATTTGATCAAGTTGGTCCTATGAAACCGCGAGCATTGACAAGTGGGAACACGTTTACGAGTTTCTATCTGTATAGAAATGAACATGGAAATCAATTTTTGGTACCGAACATGAACGAAACTCATTCGGACATTCAAGAAGCGATGAATGAAATGAAAACATCTCAGAGTGATTATCTACAGAGTGTAATTCCCGAAGGCATCAATTTTGAAGTGAGCAATGAACAAGGGATAAATCGTATCCGGTTTACAGAGGAATTGAACTTAGAACTAATGGATCCTCAAGTAGCTTCTCATTTAATCGAAGGGATTCTATTGACGAATGGAAGTTTTGGGAAAGACGTTCAGTTTGAAAATATCGCACCATTAACTTGGAATGGATTCGATTTCAGTAAGCCCGTTGAAAGTCCTGTTGGAGCGAATAAATATGTTTGGGAATAAGGTTTTACATGTTTCAAATTGACAATTGGATAGAAATTTATTAATAAAAAAGAACCATACGTAGGCTCAAGTAGTTTACAAATGGTTCTTTTTTTCTTATAGTAAACAATGTAAGTTAATATTGATTCATCTTCGGGGCAGGGTGAAATTCCCGATCGGCGGTAATAGAAGAACGTTTTCTTAAGCCCGCGAGCCGTAAGGCAGGATTTGGTGTGATTCCAAAGCCGACAGTATAGTCTGGATGGGAGAAGGTGAAGGTGCGGTCGTTTTTCGTTCTGTCATTTAACGAGACGCCTATTTAAGTGCGCCTTTCTACTCCCTTAAGCGATAACGGCTTAAGGGATTTTTGATGGGACAAAACGGACGAACTTTTCTTCTTGTGGAGTGGATCGGCAAAAGGAGAGAGTTTTTATGAAGAACAACAAACTGCGTGTCATGATTGCAGTAGCCATGTTAAGTAGTATTTCATTTGTTTTAATGCTATTTAATTTTCCGTTACCTGCATTACCACCATTTTTAAAAGTTGATTTCAGCGATGTGCCAGCACTTATTGCGGCAATTACTATGGGACCTGTAGCTGGGATTTTAGTAGCACTATTTAAAAATGTTCTATATTGGATTTTCAGTGGTAGTCCAACAGGTGTTCCTGTTGGGGAAATTGCCAATTTTGTAACGAGCATTTTGTTCATGCTTCCTGTATATGCAATTTATCGTAAAGTTTCAAATACGAAAGGTTTGGCAATTGGTCTGATTGTGGGAATTCTTGCCATGGCAATCGGAATGAGCGTGTTAAATTATGCGGTATTTTTACCGATGTACACTTATTTCTTGAATATGCCAGCACTTACTGGTTCTGCATTGCGTGATACCATTGTGCTAGGGATTTTACCATTCAACTTAATTAAAGGGTTGCTGTTGTCCGCCATCATTATTGTTTTGTTCAAGACGATGAAAACGTGGTTGGATAAACAACGAGCTCAATTTTCATAATAATAATCATTATTAGGCTATGTAAAAAAATACTAGAGATTGATCAGAAAGAGTCCATTTGCGCACAGCATGCCGCAAGAAAGAGTATGGTCAAAGGAAGTTTGACCGTACTCTTTGCGACGAGTAACCGCAGGAGCAAGGTTTCCTCTGTGCCGAGTAACCGCAGGCACAGCACTTTTGAAGTGTAAGACCAACAAGTATGCGGTTTTCATACTTGTTGGCTCATGCGTAACATGCGGCTAGCGCAAATGTGCGATAAACGACATTATATTAATAAAGCTATATTAATGAAAAAAAAAAGCTGCGAAGAAATTCGCAGCTTTTTCCTATTCGTATTTTAATGCATCTCCGTCAAATGATTCTTCGGCAACTTTAATGGAATCTGTAGGGCAGCCTTCAAATGCATCTTGCATATCTTCTTCGAGTTCATCTGGAACTTGAGTTGTTCCCATGTTATCATCTAAAATAACAAAGGCAATGCCTTCATCATCATAATCGTAAATATCAGGTGCAGCTGCGCCACATGCGCCACAAGCGATACAAGTATCTTTATCTACAATAGTATACTTCGCCATGTTTAAAACCTCTCCTTTTTCTCCGTTCGCTTGAAAAAGCTTTTCGTATTTATTCTAATCATGTTTTCCTCAATTTTCAACCTAAATACATATTAAATTGGAGGAAGTCTTGTGCTATTCCAACAAATCATCTTACATATGGTCAATCGATTAAATGAAGAACGTACAATTTCAGCTCCGTTTCACCTAATTAGAGGTAAACGTTCGGGTCAAACCATCCAAGATGTTAAAAGTTATGGACTGACCAATTACTTTTCACTTTTTCCAAAACTCACAAAACCAACATATGAACAATATGTGCAACAAATGATTCAGTCAAACTTGCTGATTGTCAACGAGCAATCGATTCCCAAACTAACGCACTTGGGAAAAGAAAAGTTGAAGGAAATGCCACCATTGCAGTTGAATGGCTGGTTATATAGAGGAAATGAACGCATTTTCTTTCAACGTATATCGTTAGTTACTCAAACACTATCGCATGTTAACGCAAAAAAATGGACGTTCACACCCATTCAAAAAGATGAAAAGATTCAACAATGGGTTCGTCATTTTTTGCATGACTTTACTTACAAGTCAAATGAGTTCATTTCAAAATATTATGAAGAACTGCTCAGTGTATGCCAGTCGGACAAGTTATCCGAACTTCATTTAGTAATTCTCAGTCATCGTTTGACTGGATATGAGGTAAGTGGAGTGACATGGCAACAGCTTTCCCGCGCTTTAGAGGAAGATGAAATGGATCTTCAAATCCGTCTGCAAGAAAGTTTACATATTATACTAGATGAAATTTCCATCAGACCATCTTTGAGTCTATTAACGAGAATGATTGAAGATATCAAAGTATCAACTCCATTAACTGACTCAGCTAAGAAAACCTCAGATTTGTACCAAAAAGGCTATTCATTTGAAGAAATTAGTTCAATGCGCCAACTAAAGACAAGCACAATCGAAGATCATTTTGTAGAGATGGCGATGAATGGATCATTATTATCAGTAGAGATGTTTTTTCTGAACGAGGATGTTCCGACGCTCATTCAAAAAATCAAACAACAAGAAACTAAAAAATTGCGGACGCTAAAAGACGTTTTCCCCAGTTATACGTACTTTCAACTAAGGCTGCTTTTGGCTATAGGAGGGGAATCGAATTGACGTCAAATCTGGAGAAAGTTCTATATGATAAATTTGGTTACCGTACGTTTAGGCAAGGTCAAAAAGAAATCATAAAAAGTATTATCAATAAAGAAGATGTCCTTGCAATTTTACCTACAGGAATGGGTAAATCACTTTGTTATCAGCTACCGGGATATCTTTTACCGCATAGCGTCATCATTATTTCGCCCTTGCTATCTTTAATGCAGGATCAAGTTGAACAGCTGAAAAAAATGGGGGAGAGGCGAGTCGTTGCGGTAAATTCATTTTTGACTCCTCCTGAAAAAAATGCGCTTTTGCAGAGAATGGAAACATATAAATTCATTTTTCTATCACCAGAAATGATGATGCAAGAACAAGTGAG
>NZ_JBFUIO010000098.1:0-7269 GCF_056401835.1 Paenisporosarcina sp. P4_D4
CCCTCCATCTTCATAGCACATTGCATTATACTGCGCTTGGCCATCTTGAAGTTTGGAAACGTCATTAGTCAGCAATTTTTGAAGATATACAAGGCTATCTTCACCGCGAACAATGATTTCTCCCATATGTGAGACATCGAATAATCCTGCTTTTGTGCGTACCGCTTCATGTTCTTCTTTTATACTGGAAAATTGAACAGGTAGTTCCCATCCACCAAAATCAATAGTTTTGCCACCGTACGCTTTGTACGAATCAAATAACGGCGTGCGTTTTAAATTTTCCGACATTTCATTTTCCTCCTCTTCACTAAACAATCTTTCTTATAAGGTGAAAA
This sequence comes from Paenisporosarcina sp. P4_D4, assembly GCF_056401835.1. Lineage (NCBI taxonomy): Bacteria > Bacillati > Bacillota > Bacilli > Caryophanales > Caryophanaceae > Paenisporosarcina > Paenisporosarcina sp. P4_D4. The sequence goes on from NZ_JBFUIO010000098.1 coordinate 336, forward strand.
TCTGGTCTCCCGATTTCTAAATGGATAATCTTGTACCCACAAAAAAGGACAGAGAATCCCCTTTATATGAGAATTCTCTGTCCTGGCACCTGAAAGTTTACCTGAAATCGGCTTTCCTCTTTGGTAGCTATGAAGTGTAATAGCATTCTCCAGAGATGCGTCCTATACGAGTCTTTTTTACCTGAGAGATTCGTAGCTTCTACTTGCTCCTTCGGCGACGCGACTGGCGCGTTCTCTCCCCGTATATTCATCCGCCCAAAACATGCGTTTTGGTATATTAAGAAATCAATGAACAAAAGCGTGTACCGCTTCGTCTATATCCTAACATTGATTCAAAGTAAGCGCAATCTATTTTCTTATTACACTCTAAAGGCGAACGATTTATGATTACTATCAAAAATCGTTCGCCTTTAAGCGATTTACTTGAAATGCTGCATATTCAGTTATCTGTCTTAACGAGCGTCCTTCGGTTCTTACGGTAATATGGGCGGTGGCTTTATAATAACGCTTTCGCATGGTATATAACGCTTCCAACTCTTCCTTAGTAGATGATTGTACAATGGGTCTGTTAACATCACGATGAATTCGTTTCCATATATCAGCAAACGTTGCATCCAAAAACAATACTAAACCGGTTTGACGCATGACTTTACTATTGCTTGGGTTAACAGCAACACCTCCCCCAGTCGATACGATACACCACTCATCTCTGAAGGTTTTCAGAAATTCATGTTCTTGTTGACGAAAAAAAGACTCGCCGTATCTTTCAAAAATTTCAGGGATGGTCATCCCCATTTTTTTCACAATCTCCTGATCCATGTCGTAATAAGGAATTTTTAGCGAAAAGCTTAATCGTCGGCCGATAGCGCTTTTTCCTGATCCCATGAAACCAATTAAATAAATTTTTTTCATATCCCTACCCCGCTCACTTCACTACAAATCATCACTAAACGACTATTATCGCTAATTTTCCATTTTAATAATAGTAGCAGAAATATAATGACTTTCCAACATTTCATAGATATTCATCTGTGATATGTAAGAAGTAACAAAGTAAAGAAGTATACCGGACACAATAAATAATAGAACGATGGATACGGGCAGTAAAAATCCAGATTCATTGCGAGGATATAAACACTTCATATGCACGTTCCTCTTTTCGTCCGTTTAAAAACTCAACTTTGGCGATTACTTGATCACCATCAACTTGAAACTTACACATTTTAACCCCCGTTAACAAAGGCTCATGTCCCAAACGATTCTTCTGTTTGCGAATGAGTGATGGGTAACATTCAATAWCATACTCCACCCCATCTTTTTTCAGACGAATTCCTGTCTGATTGACTTGTTCTTCTATCACAGTGACCGAAAAGAGGATTTTTTCCATTTCCAATGAAAACATTTCCCATTCAAGTGATACTGATTGAAAGAAATGCTTTTCCACTTGCGTAAACCATACAGAATAAAACAAAATGAGTTGAGAAAACAACAACAGAACTGCAAGCTGAATGACTGCATCGACTAATGTGTATCCCCTATCCGTTAAAAGGTTTCGCACGACTCTGTGCTCTCTCCAAAAAAAACATACCGTACACAAATTGTTGGATCTGTCCATTGCCAGGAATAAGACACATTGTCGAGAAATATTTCACCTGACATTTGCCCATTTTCAATTAAAGTTGCTGCTTGGTTTTTCGCAATTGCCACATGCAATGCCACTTTCTTTTCGGCAAGATTAAACATCATTTGATTTGCCATAGGCAACAATGTCCCAAATAACAAAAAAAGAATACTGACCGTGAGAATCGTTTCGACGAATGAAAATCCTTGGTGATTATTCAAGACTCATCCGTCCTTTCCCGATAAAGACCCGGACAATCTTAATGCCCCCGGGCGTCACAAATGCAATCGTTCCAAATTTTTCAATTGTACCATTCGGTAAATAGGCAAGCTCGGTTAAAGTACTACTGGAAGATAAACTGTAACCTGCAGGTAAATTTCTCTCGAAAAGAGGTTCGTATAGTGATTTTCTTCCAATGTAACGAGTACCTCCTGCGTTAAAAATCAGTTTAACGTACCTTTTTTCTTCCACAGCAGTCATTTGAGTGTGCATGGCATCGAGTTTCAATTGGTTATAGAACAAATCAAATGTGTGTCTTTCAACATAATGATTGTTCGCATACAACACACTCGTACTGATGACCAGCACAATCGTCAAAACGAGTAATAACTCCAGCAACGAGTAGCCTTTATTATCCAGCGACATCATCCGTCACAGATACAAGTCCGGTAGTTGCATCTATTTGTATCTGATTACCATTTGGACAAGATGTTTCACCGTCATTTAAATAATCGTTATCTGTTAAATCTGAAAGTGTGGGAACATCTTTCATATCGATCCGATATGCTTCGACTTGCCCTTGAACCATTTTGATATAAGCCTCGCACCCTTTTTCATCAATCGTTGCCGAATGCTTCGTCACATTGGGAATTGCGATTAATATTAAAACGGAAATTATCAGTAATACGACCATCATTTCAATTAAAGTGAACCCTTTTTGGCACTTTATCTTTTTCATACTTGCTTCCTCCTATTAAATAAAATCTATCATTCCATAAACAGGCAACAAAATGGATAAATACGCAGCCAAAATACAAATTGCTAATACGCCAAATAACACAGGTTGGACAAAAGACAAAGATTTCGTCAAGGATTCTTCAGTCTGTTCATTCAGCAAATCACTGTAAATCAATAGCTCCCTGTCTAAATGTCCGCTTACCTCTCCATGCGAAATATATGTAGGAAAATCATCCATAAAACAATCTGCTATCTGAACTGCTTGTTTCAAAGAATCTCCCAATAGAATGGATGTGTATATATTTGTAGATATAACTTGCAAATAAGGTTGGTAATTTTGTTTTTTCAAAACATCCAAAGCATGTTGCAAAGATAATCCACTGGCTAATAATGTCCCAAGTTCCTGTGAAAAACTTTTCGTCCAAAATAATTTCATCCAATTGGATAAGATGGGTGTTTTTAATAAGATGGATAATTGATGTTCATAAGAATACCGTTGAATTCCCCAGCGAAACAAAAACACCGTGATAAAGACCAACAGACAGACAGTGACTAACACATCTGGCAAATGCAGCAATAAGCTTGTCCAACTCATCGTGTTCGAAGATGCAGTATTCTGTCTGGAATTTGCAAGCAACTGCATGTTTGGTAAAAAATAAGTACGGAATGCCAAAAACAACCCTGCCAGCATACAAAATAAAAATACAGGATACATGACCACTTTTTTAAGGCTCGCTTTTGCCCGATCCAGCATAGCAATGTGCGTATGAAGACAAAGTAGCGCTTTCTGTAATTTCCCATGGGATTCCGCCATTTGGATAGATAATAAATAACTCTTGGGAATTCCTAATGTCATCAATAACGTGGTGACTCCATCTCCATTTTTCAAGTTGGCCGCAAGTTTGTTGTGTGCTTCTTCACTTGCTTTTACATGGTGAGGCAACAGCATTACCAAAGAATCGTAAAATGTGTATCCTTCAGACAAGAGCGTAGAGAGTCTGTTTAAAAACTGGGCTTGTTTTTTCCTGGGTATTTGACAATCTCGTACTTCAATACGTGACGGGAGAAACTTTAATGACACCCAGTTTCACTCCTCGCTCGTACTGATTGGAAAGCGTATACTTTTGTGGCATGTTAAAAGATCCACCTATTTTTATCGTATCGATTGCTTCTTCAAGAGTTTGACCATACAGAATTTCATACAAAGAAGAGCGGTTCGGCGTTACTCGATCACCTTCCCTATCATATGAAGTGATTACTAGTTGTTGGCTTGTAATTCCAAGAATAGATTGTTGTAAGTCATCAATCGGAATCCCCAAATCCATTAATCGATATAGACATCCAATCGGATTCTTAGCATGTACAGTCGTAATAACTAGATGTCCTGTTAAAGATGCTTGAACAGCTGCTTGGGCTGTTTCTGAATCACGAATTTCTCCAATCATTATGACATCTGGCGAATGCCGTAATATCGCTTTCAAACCTGAAGCATAGGAAATTCCAGAACGTTCGTTCACTTGTATTTGAAGCAAGTGGGATTGACTGTTTTCCACCGGGTCTTCCAGGGAAATTACATGCCGATTCAATTGATGCGTACTATAACTTGTAAGTGAGTACATAGTTGTCGTTTTCCCACAGCCAGTTGGTCCGGTGATGCATATCAAACCTTGACGGGACATCATTAAGTCATGCAGTAATTTAGCTGCATCACGATAAAGAGCAAGTTCTTGTAATGGTTTAGAATCATCATGCAATTGAATTCTAATTACAAGACTTTCTTTATTTTGAACAGATGGTAAAGTCGAAACGCGGAAAGAACATTCTTGTGTATTGAAGATTTGTTGGAATGAACCACTTTGAGGTTTTCGTTTTTCACTGATGTCAAGAGAGGATAAAAACTTGAAGTAAGAAATCATACGATCCCCGATATCCAGGTGAAGCTTACCTGCTGGGACCAATTTTATGTGTAAGCGAAAATAAATTGTATACCCTCCTGATGTAGGAATTAAATGAATATCAGAAGCCCGTGCTAATACTGCTCGATTAATTAACTCTTCACTTTTTTGTTCAATAATATTCTGTAATTCATTCATGTATATGACCATTCACCCAAAACAGGTTAGGACCGCTCATACCCTGTTCTCGACATTATAAAGTCATAAGCATAAAAAATATATATTTTTCAGCAAAATAAAAATCCCCCACCTTGTAAGGCAGGAAATTTTTATTTTGCTACTTATAATGCGTAGAATAATTTACTTTTGCCGCAAAAGGAACCCAAATGTTCCGGTTGATACCTACCACTAATTTCTTGCCATCTGTCAAAATCGGTCTTCTCAATAACTTTGGATTATCTACCATCAATTCAACCACTTTTGATAATGGCAAGTCATCGATATTCAGATTCAAGTCTTTAAATGATTGACTGCGGGTAGCCAGAATTTCATAAGATCTTCCGTTGTCATTGATAAAAGAAAAGAGAGTTTTTCAACAGTTGGCGTTTGACTGAATATATGTCTTTCTTCGAATCTAATCTGGTTAGAGATTAACCATATTTTCGTTTTTCGACAAGAGGTCAATAATGGATAAGTATAGAATGTTATATCAACCCTTAGAATTCCTATAATTCCCTTTTCATTTGTTATACAGATTTCAACTATTGTATAATGTTTGTCACCTAATATAAGAAACATCTTTAAAAACTTTTTAATGTCGATTATATTTGGACATACTTAACTGATCAGAAATTTTTTTGTCTTTTTTCAAGTAAGAATTCACAACTTCCACTGTTCTGTCACATTCTAAAGACATTCTAGAGTTTACATCTGTGAACCGAATCATCTATAATGAGGTAGAGATTATTGTATAGTTGTAAAAGGAGGGGACTACTCATGAACAATATGTATAAAGTGATGGGTTTCTGGACAGGAATTTTCGCAGTTATGTTTTATTTAGGTGATATGTATTCGGCATCATTATTATTTCTAGCAAACACAGGTTTATTTATTCTTTTAGGTTTCTTAAACCTTTCAGAGCGTATGTACATTTACATCTTCGGAGCATATTTAACAGTGTTTTTTGCTGGCTTCACTTACTATACGACATTTATTCACGTACCTGGTGCTGGACACTGATCAAGATTATAAAAAGACAGTCATTTCATATGACTGTCTTTTTTGTTTGGGATTTTTGGTCTCCACAAAAACCGGTTATTTAACTATGGACACACGCTCTTTGTCAAAATCCATTAAGAAACGGATTATTGCCCATTTCTTCTGCAGGAGTCGTAGGATTACCATGTCCAGGATAGCAGATCGTTTCTTCTGGTAAAGTAAGCAGCTTATTGTGAATAGAATTAATCAACTCTTTATGGTTACCATAAGGAAGATCCGTTCTCCCTATGCTGCCCTGGAACAATGTATCGCCAACAATTGCGAAACCGTCTTCTTCAAACCAATAGGAAATGCTTCCAGGTGAATGGCCAGGCGTATGGAACATCTGACATGAAAACGGTCCGATTTCCAACTTACCATCTGCATCAATCAATACATCTGCTGGTCTTCCTTCCACTAAAGGCAATTCACGAAAGCGTGCTGAACCATTTTTAGTCGAATCAGAAAGCCAATTTTTTTCTGCCTGATGTATATAGACTTGAACATTAAACGCATCACGTACTACATCGACAGCTCCAATATGATCGAAATGAGCATGCGTTAAAATAATTGCTAAAGGTTTTACCTGTAATCTCCGCAATTCTTTAATTAAAGCATCTCCTTGTTCACCTGGATCAAAGATCAAACATTGTTTTTCTTTATTGGTTACCACATAGCAATTGGTCTGTAATGGACCCAGTGGGAACGTACGTATATTTAACATGTCAATCACCTCAAGATTATTGTAGCAGAAACTCTGTCGGCATTCTCGCAGTTCATATATCCGACACTTTTTAATCCTCGACAAATCATATATAAAAACTTATAATAAGGTAGAAAACTTGTACTCGGCATTCATTTTCTGATGTCAAAAGGAGTGTCTATAATGAACTTATTAATGGTTATTTTTGGCCTGGTTGCTATCTTTGGTGCAATTGGTTCTTACCAAGCATTTAAAGAGAAAAACCTTTTAGGATTAGTCTTCAACATAGGAACTTTTGCAATTTTTGGATGGTTCACAGTGATGACGATTTTAGAACACGGATTTCCACCAGCATTACACTAATACCATAAAAAAGCTGACGTTCACACGAACGTCAGCTTTTTTTATATTATGGCTCAGATAAACTAAATGGTTACTTATCGTAGGGGCAAAGTACTCTCTCAATTTTTATTCAATCATCACAGTTTTCTTTAACTGATC
>NZ_JBFUIO010000099.1:0-7221 GCF_056401835.1 Paenisporosarcina sp. P4_D4
ATATACAAACTTTGTGGATTTGATCGTTGATGAAAAATATGATTTTGGATTAATTGACACCAGTGATTCAAATTACAACTAAACAGAATAGTTTGGGAGCGTCAAAACCTCCCAAAATAATAAATTATAAGATAATATTACATTAAAATGCAAGAAAAAGCAATGAAAACTAAAGGTTTTGCTGTATTTTCCTTAAAATACGCACGAGAAAACAGAGAAAAAGGAGATTGATTTAACATGACAACAGTATTAACTAAAAAGGATTTCGTAAAATTGGTAGCAGAAGGATTAGATACAACACAAGTAAAGGCTTCAGAAGTATTGGATATTATATTCGGTGTAGTTGAGACAGTAGTATTTGAGCAAAAAGCAGGAGTTAAGCTTGGTGATATTGGAACATTGAAGGTTGATGTAGTCCCAGAACGAGAGCATAGCAATCCTAAAACTGGTGAAAAAGTTATTAAGCCTGAGCATTATGCGGTGAAATTCAAAGTTAACTCGGTGTTTAAACGTGATTTAGCTGAAGTTCAAGTAGAAGGTTAATCAGAGAGGAAAATAACTGTTACGGGTAGGACACCTACTCTCCCCTATCCGTAACTTTATCATGGGGATGCTTATGACTACACAGACGAATGAGAAACGATATGTGCTAGACACCAACATTATTCTAAAGGTTAACGTAGAAGCAATTGCTGATCGTTTCCCACTAGCTATTCCATCTATGATTATTCGTGAATTAGAAAAGATGGAAAACAACCCTGATAAGTATGGACAAACATCATGGGAAGCTAGAGAAAAACGTAGACGATTAAGAAAGCTAGATAAAATTTATTTTGACAATAAAGATTACATGTGGGACTTAAATAATGACTTTTCAAACTCATACATCGACAATCAGATTCTCAAATACTGTATCGTAACAGGCAGCCCGATTATTACTTTTGATGGACTACTTGCAGAAAAAGCTATTGAGTATGGGGTTGAGTTTATTGACATTGCTACTATGGATGTTGAAAACGAGGAGCACTATACAGGATACAAAGAAGTTCATATGTTACCTAAAGAATACACTGATTTCTATACAAATGACTTAGGAAACAACAAGTTTGACCTTAATGTCAATGAATATCTAGTTATTTTGGATGATGTGACTGGTGAAGAAATTGACGCCTTAAAATGGGATGGTCAGTTCCACATTACTGTTAAATCAAAGAGCATTAACTCATTTAAAATGGGCAAGTTCACAGCTAGAGATTTATATCAATCGTGTGCAATTGATTCATTAAACAGTAATCAGTTTACGCTTCTACATGGTAAGGCAGGTACAGCTAAAACACTATTAGCACTAACTTATGCAATGCAACAAATTGAAAAAGGCAAGTACAGTAAATTGATTGTATTCGCAAATTYCTTACCGACCAAGGGAGCAGCAGTCTTGGGGCTGTACAAAGGATCATTAAAAGAGAAGCTTATGCAAGTAAGTATCGGTCATATCCTAGCTTCTAAATTTGGTGACTACAATGAAGTTGAAGCAATGATGACTACTGGTGATTTAATTGTCCTACCCCTTTCTGATTTACGTGGCTATGATACTACTGGAATGAATGCTATTGTAATTGCTGTAGAGGGTCAGAATATGGATATTCCACTTATGAAATTAGCAGCAAGCCGAATCTCTGAAGACAGTAAGTTTATTGTAGAAGGAGACTTTGACCAGCAGCTAGACCATCATTCATTTGAAGGTAAGAATAACGGGATGAGACGTTTAAGTGAAGTATTCAGAGGATTAGACTACTTCGGACAAGTCGAGTTGAAGCACGTATATCGTAGTAAAATTGCTGCCAAAGTAGATGAAATGTAAATAGTAAATTATAATTAAAACTACAGTTTTATAAGATGATAGCTTAAAGGATCGCAACCTTTGCTTGATTCTATACATATACAGGGTTCATCATATTCCCTCACCCAAAATGATGATGAGATTAAGGATAAAAGGAGAATGATTATATATGGCAAAACGAGTTCTAAGCACACAACTTAAAGGTAGTTTTAATTTAGATTCAATGGAAATCACAGAAGTAACAAAGGACTCAGAGAAAACATACAACTTCCTAGAAATTCTTCATGAATATGCAGGTAAGAATATTACGGTTAGCATTAAAGAAGAAAATGAAATTGAACCAATTGGAGAGTGATTAGATGACTGAATACAATTTTGAGCGACAACAAGGTGAAACTCCATTCAGTCAATTAGTCAGAGTTAGTGTTGATAAATTAAACAAGCTGCACAACATGGATTGGTTAGACATTAAAGAAAATCTTGGATTTGAGCATTCGGCTGAGTCACTACGTAAATATGCTAGTGGATGGAAATTGCTACATGAGAATAAAGAGTCTGAAGAGATGTCAAATCCTGATACATTAATTAAGTACAAAGAAACAACTGAAATTCTTAATGATGGAAGTCACAAATCTGATAAGTTAATCTCAATGTCCACCGAACAATCTAAAGATGTTAATTACCTACTTAAAGCTCATGGATTTGATACAGATGATTGGGAATTAGTTAATGCACGTAACAACATTTGGAATGTAAACAGTATTGAGCAAGGTGTTCAAACTTTATATTCTAGTAAGATTACTGTTAAGCCTAAAGGCAATGGCTTCAATATGGAAAAACTGCTTGAGAAAATTAAACAAGAAGTTAAACCGATTACAGTTGTACAGCCTACAAGTGCTGATACTAATTTATTAGAAATTCCACTATTCGATATGCACTTCGGGATTGCTGATTTAAATTACTACAATAGCACATATGACAAAGTCCTAACTAAGATTAAATCTCGCAAATGGGATACGATATTGTTTGTTGTCGGACAGGATTTATTACACAATGATGGATTCACAGGTAAGACAACTAGTGGAACAATGATTGAGCAAGTTAATACGGAGCAAGCATGGGCAGACGCTGATTCATTCTATTCTAACTTAATTTTCCACGCATTAGATAATAGTAAGAATACTAATGTAGTGTTCTCAAATGGCAATCACGATCAAGGAATTGGATATGGCTTTGTGAAGATGTTAGAAGCTAAATTCCCACAAGCAAAGTTTGATACAGCTATGAAGCAACGTAAAGGTTTTGTATGGAATGATTTATTCTTAGGCTTCTCGCATGGAGATAAAGGATCGAATCGACTAGGTAAAAACTTCTTATCTGAGTTCGGCAAAGACATTGCAAATGCTAAGATTGTAGAAATTCATAGTGGACACATACACCACGAAGTAACTAAAGATGATTTTGGCATTGTGATTCGCTCACTGTCTACAGGAGCTAAGACTGATGGTTGGCATGACGATAATGGATTTATTGGTAGTATGAAGCGATTCCAGTTGTTTGAGTATTCGCAAGACAGATTGAATGCAATTTATTATGTTTGATAAATAATAAATTATAAGAATAATCGAGTATAAGGAGGTTACAAAATGAGTAAAGACAATGAACTGAGTGAAGAAGAAAAATGTTTAGCTTGTGATCTCGTATTAGAGTTTAAGCAAATGTGCGATGAAGATGTTCATTGGGAGTCAGCATTACGTCATGTGCTTCATGTAGCTTTAGAGATTAAAGATGAAATCATTGAAGATCAATATACGCTCGGCTTCGAGGACGGAATTCAAACAGGAACTCGGAAAGCTGCTAAATTAATGAATGAGCTGGTTGAATTTACAGATGAAGAGATTCTTGCTTACCATGCTGAACGTGAAGCTGATATTAATAGTGAATCGGAAGCTGAAGAAGAAATCGAGGATATTTCGGATGAGGAGTACGATAAGATTKCAAAACTTATTCGAGAAACTAAAGAGCTTAGTTAATGTAATTAGAGACATACCATTGATGATTTATGTGATGTGGATGATTAAAAGCGAGGATTTGAGAAGTCGAGTTGAGAAGAAAATTTATAAGATGGATTTGAATATTAAGGATAGAGAAAACAAATAAGCAACATTGAGATAAGGGAGGAAATATGAATGAGTGAGACTATTGAAAAAGAAGTCGTTGAGCTACAGAAGTTAGAGCTTGATGAAGAAACACTAATGGAAATTGAGCGTATGCTTGAAATGGAAAGTGTTGAAGCGAGAACAATTTATCTGAATGATTCAATCGACCAAGACACCGTAGAAAAAGTAGTTCCACTTATTCATTTGTTTAATCGTGAAGATGAGGGCTTACAGGATGACGAAAAAATCCCCATCAAAATTTACGTGAATTCTCCGGGCGGAGAAGCTTATCATGGCAGTGCAATTCAGGCAGCAATGGAAACTTCCAAAACACCTATTCACACTTATCTTGAGGGCGGAATTGGCATGAGCATGGGATTAATTTTGTATCTCAGCGGTCATGTGAAGTTCATGAATCGTCATGCTCACCTACTTTATCACGAATTACGTGCTGGAATGGACGTTCAAACACTTGCCGAGATGAAGAATATTGTTAACCATTATAGTAAATTACAAGACAGATTAGATGAATTTATTGTATCTAAAACGAAAATTCCAATGAAGAAATTGAAGAAGCAACGCAAGAAAAATTTGGATTGGTTTATTGACTTCGAAACAGCTAAGAAATATGGCATGTTCGACCATGAGATTTAATTAGATTTAGTTGTTTGTTAGAGGATTCCTTTTCGGAGTCTTCAATAGAGATAATTAAATAATAAATTATAATTTAAATATGTAAAATGTATGTTTTATTTGATGAGGATTCTCTATTTCGAGAGTCCTCTTTTTAGTTTCGGAACTATGAGTAAAAGGAGTTGATTAAATGACAAAAACCATCAAGAAAGAATATATAACCTGTATTAGTTGTAATAAAAATAAAGAAAAAAATACCAACTACTATAACACTTCAAACAAAATGTATGCAAACACAAAAAAAATACCACTTTGTAAATCGTGCCTTAAAGATATGGTCGATTACGATGATATGGAAACTGTCTATTCTATTCTTCGTCAATTTGACATCATGTTTGATATTGAATGTTGGGAAAGTGCTGTTGAAAGCAAAATGGATACGATAGGCAGATATATGTCGATGGCTAATTCGCTCCCTCAATTTAAAGAAACTGGTTGGAGAGATAGCGTATTCAAATCGACAATGAGCACAAACAGTAAAAATGAAATCAAAAGTAGTACCAAAAGCAACCTAGAAGTAATTGAAAACGAGACTCCTATCGTAATAAATACCAGAGATAGAGACGATGTAATTAAACTCTTAGGGTACGATCCATTTGAATACGAGAATCCAAGAGACAGAAATCAACTGTATAACAGACTTATTGATTTCTTAGATGAAAGCACATTGGAAGATGGATTCAAGCTACAGGCTTCCATTGAAATTGTAAAAGGGTTTAATCAAGTTGATAAAATCAATCAAGCGATAACTAACATTACAAACGACTTAGATAAATTAGCTTCAAACTCAGGCGGTATTAAATCACTAATTGATTCTAAAAAGAACATTTTGGCATCATTAATTAAACTTGCTGAGGAAAACGGCATATCGGTAAAGCATAATAATCAAAAGAGCAAAGGTGCTGGAACTTTAACTGGAATAATAAAAGCTCTTCAGGAGAAAGGCATTGAAGAAGGAGAACTGAATCTCTTTGACATTGAAACTGCACGAGGCATGAGTCAGGTTGCCGATATTAGCAATGAAAGCATTATGAAACAGTTGCAATTCGATGAAAATGATTATACTAATATGATTTTAGAGCAAAGAGAAATAATTCAAAAACTAGACAGCAAAGTAGTGAAACTAGAAGAAGAGAACAGGCTAATAAAGAAAGAATTATTGATATACAGCAAGACGGAGAGTGATATTTAATGAGTAACAATAATATCTCTCAAAGAAAGCTGGACGGATATTTAAAGTTAGCCGAGATTATTCAATGGGGACGTAAGAACCCTGTAAAATTTATTGAGCGTTTCATGGGGCTAGAGCTTTTGGATTATCAAAAATATGTGCTAATGGAAAGTTGGAATACTCCGTATGTTTTATGGTGTATGGGTAGGAGCAGTGGTAAAACCACACTTGGCAGTCCTTTTATTATGGCTAAAAGCTTATTAATACCAAACTTTCAAGCTTATATTTTAGCTGGTGTAGGCTCTCAATCGCAAGAAATGTTTATGAAGATAGAAAAAATAGCAAAAAGAGAGATTGCTTCGTTTACAGGATTAACAGATGTCTTCTTTAATGAAACTGTAAAAAGCGCATCAAATACAGATGGTTTTACACATAACCCCTCCTCTTTTCAGTATAAACTTTACAATGGCTCAATTGTTAACTCTTTGAATGGATCATTCGATAACAATAGATCGAAGAGATCGAACTTAAATTTTTATGATGAGAGCGGCTTCGCCCCGGATGAATTATTCACAACTTCCGAACCTTTCACAACTCAAAACAGCGATTTCCGTTTAGGTGGAGATGTCGATGTTACATTATTTCCTAAACAAATGCCCAACCAATTGCTCTATGCATCGTCAGCATCGTCAACAGACACATACTTCTTCAGAAAATATTCCGACTTTGCTAAGAAGATGTTTTTGGGTGATAAGCAATATTTCGTAGCCGATATAAACTCTGATGTAGTAATCAATGCAACATTTAACGGTAAATTATACCCCGTTTCTTTATTGTCACAAGAAACAATTGATGCAGCCATGAGAGACAATCAAGAAAAAGCAATGCGTGAATACAAGAACATCTTTACAACAGAAGGTTCTGATAATCAAATAATTAAACGTGCAACCATTATAAGAAATTCTGAATTAAGACCTCCAGTTCTAGCTAATGATGGAACTAAGAAATTTATTATGGCAGTTGATCCTGCTCGTAGTAATGACAACTCTGTTTGTACAATCGCTGAAATTTATGAAGACCCAAATGTTGGATATAAATTGAGGATAGTAAATAATGTTTCATGGACTGATTTAGAAAAGAAAAAGAAAACGCCTATGAAAACTCCTGACCAAATAAAAGACTTCAAAAGAATGTTGTTGGACTACAATGGAATCCAAGCTGCTGATTATGAAAATATTGAAATGGTATTAATTGATTCTGGTGCTGGTGGAGCAGGTATGAGTTCTTGGGGAGACGGTCTTCTTGAGGATTGGATAGATGAAAAAGGAATTGTCCACAAAGGTTTAATTGATAAGACC
>NZ_JBFUIO010000100.1:0-7206 GCF_056401835.1 Paenisporosarcina sp. P4_D4
GTATTCAGTGGAATGAGTTCTTTGCTTTATGGGTTCATTTTTTTCGGAGTTATTATTTTCATCATTACAGGAATCCTTTTTGGCATCATCTTAATAAGAAGTTAACGATTAAGAAATGATTAAGTCTATACAATTCAGAAACTGCACTGTATCAGCTTTCTACTGATAAATGAACATGGAATAAACTATTCATTTAGACTATGTTTTTTTTCAGTTAATCAAATCAGTTGCTAATCCGAGAGAATGGTGCTATGATAAAGAAGAATTATTTTTGTCGGTGTAAAAGATTTGTATACGTTTCAGACTTATCGTCTTAATGATCACTTTGGGCAGGGATAGTATTACATTGTGTGAATTTCACACTAGGAGGCAACAAAAATGGAACAAGGTACAGTAAAATGGTTTAATGCAGAAAAAGGTTTTGGTTTTATCGAGCGTGAAAATGGGGACGATGTATTCGTACATTTCTCAGCAATCCAAAGTGAAGGCTTCAAATCTTTAGACGAAGGTCAAAAAGTTACTTTCGACGTTGAGCAAGGCGCTCGTGGAGCTCAAGCTTCAAACGTTCAAAAAGCATAATTTAACCTTTCAACAGACTCTACATTGTAGAGTCTGTTTTTTATTTGTCCAAAATAAAAAGCAAATAAGAAAAATAGTTCCACTCTAGTCTGATTCCGGCGCTGGAAGCATCGAATCGAAACCCCGCTTTCTCATGAGGGATTGAAGCTTAGATGCAGGCAGGCTGGCACTTGGAGCTGAACATAGCAAAACTTTACACTAGAAAATTTATTCTTTCATATATGTCAAAAAAACCACTGCTCATGTTGTGAGCAGTGGTCTTCATTCAAGTAAAGTAACACAATTTAAAGGATTCTTAGATTATAGCATACCTTCTAACTCATGCAATGCTTTTTGGGACCTTTCAGTTTTCCTCTATTTCATTTATTACCCTCTTTCAGTTAATTTACTTTCTCCATAAAAAAAACCGGCAATCGCCGGTTTAAATTCCTTCATATAATGCCTGTACAGGCTTCATTAATACACGGTTAACATCTTCCATTAACCCACTAAGCGCCATTTCAGCTTGAAGCATCTGTTCAATTTTGGGATTCGATTGAGCAAGCTGTGCCGTTTTCTGAGCGTACTCAAGTTCTTCTCCCGAGATTTCTTCACCTTGCATTTGTTTTTGTTGCAGTGTCATTTGCAAGTCACGGAAGCTCTTAAACAACGCCAATGCTTGTTCATCCGTCTTTACTGCTGCTACTGCTTTTTGTACAGAAGCATACTCTGACGTTTTTCTGAATGTGGTTTCTAATCGATTGATATCATCATAAATGTTAACTGACATGTGATCACTCCTACATAGTATTGATTAAGTACATGATACCACCTTGGATTAAACCAATAAGCCCACCAAGTAATGCCCCAAGTACCGTAATCATTTTAAATTCTTTTTTAGAGATACCCAATACTAGATCTTCAAGGCGTTCAACAGGGAAAGAATCAACTTGCTCTTCTACCATCTCTTCAAGCTTTAATCGTTGAATCGTTTCTTCCAGTTTTATTTCGCCTTGGGTAAAAATAAATTCAGTCATTTTGGGCGTCAAGTTATTGGCTGTCCAATCAGCACCCTCTGGCCAATACGATTGTAACGTAGCATCCAGACGTTTTTCAAGTGCCACCTCTTGTTTGACATACGATTTTACAACCGTTATTACCGGCTGTAAATCAAACCCACCAATCAATTCATGCAAGGGACGATCTTTTAATTTGTCCAATTCTCCGTGAATAACATTGGTAAGAAGTTCAAATGTTCCAGGTGCGCGTAGGAATTTTTGAATTTCCGGTTKCACTCGATCCACTATAGAAGAAGATTCTCCCATAAACATTTGAATCATATTGCCAAAAGTACCCTTTGACGAAAGGAAATCGTCTATCAGTCGTTTAACCGTTTTCCGTCCTTCTTCAGAAGCAAAGTAGGTTTCCCCTTTTGCAATCATATACGAAACAATTTCAGGAATGCGTTCATCGGCTTGTTTCTGCCACTGTTCGGGTGCAAGCTCCTTCACTGTTTTTGATGCAAATTTGGATTCAAGTGATTCGAATTGTTCATCGATAACGGAATCCATTTTATTTTCTACAAGTGCAGGAACGTTTTCGATGCCAGCTTTTGAAAGCCATTGCTGTAAGGTCATATCTGATTCAAAAAGATGTTTCGTTAGTTGACCTTGAATCCATAACTCCGCTTTTCTTCGCATATCATCAGAGAAGAAACGTCGTTTAAATGTTTCTGGTGTCAATAAATGCTCTACAACCGTTCGGCCAAGTTGTTTCGCCAACTCATCTCTTCGCCTTGGAATTAGTCCAGGCGTAAATGGCACACGCCATTTGCCGATATATTTCGCTTCATGAGGCCGAAACAGCATTTTAATCGCAAGGTGATTCGTATACCCACCGATTAAGGCACCAATAAATGCCATGAAAAGTAATGTCCATATAAAGTCCAAGTTGGTTCACCTTTTTCTGTCAATCTGCCTTTCATTATAACAGACAAAGGCAGATTGATAAAAATGTGAACCTCTCATTTAAAGTGCATTGTACATCGTAGAAAATCTGATCGCGTGTTCCATTTCGTCATGCATGGCAATGAAAAAGGGATTGTAGGCTTCGGGTAAGGGAACGGTAAGTAGCATTTCTTTATAAAAATCGGTCGCTTCCAGCTCTTTTTCAAGCGACTCTTTTGCTGCTTGCTTTAAGTTAGTTGGTGGTTTAGGTTTAGGGGGATTTTGTACAAATTCGCCGGTGAGCATATAATGGAGTTGTTGGAACATTTCATAATGACTTTTTTCGTCCTCCATCGCATGCCTGATAAACGATTGCCAGTATGGATCATCAGTCAGCTTCAACATGGATTTATAAAAATAAAAATCTCGATACTCGTCTAATATGGCTTGTTTTAATTGTTCATTAAACATTAGGCCACTCCTTTACGCCTTTTTTCTAGCGTATGCAGGTGTGTCTCTACCTATGAAAGGAGCCCAATCATGCTGCAACATTTTAGCTTCAAACCCATGTTTGAAAACAAACAACTACCTGGCTGGACATTTTCATTTTTCTATAAGCAAAGTCGTTATTCTGGTGAATACTTACCGGATGGATCCATTTCTTGGACAAACGGTTCTATACCTCCAGACGAAGAAATTGTAAAAAAAATGATTCACGAGCTGATGCTCTTTCATGTTTACGATTGAAGGATTATTTCATACACAAAAATAGCTGGAAACGCCTGTATCTCGCGTCTCCAGCTATTTCTCATTTATCTACTTTTCACCAACATACTGACAGCTTCCTGAATGGCAGTTTCTGTAGAAGAGCCTCTTTCATTAGCTTCAATAATACAGTTTTCTAAATTTTTGGCGATAATCAATCCAAGTGTGCGATCTGAAGCAGAACGTACAGCAGAAAGTAGAGTTACAACATCACGGCAATCTTTACCCTACCATCATTCTGATGACGCCTCGCACTTGTCCTTCCAGGCGTTTTAAACGATTCATCAAATCTTTATCATAATGCAAGTCCGTCCAACTCCTCATAGCGGATTTAAGTAAAAAAACCCTTACAACACCTGTTTTTTTCTTCCAAATACAACATAAAAGTAACTGGAAGAAAGAATGTATAAAACACCTGTGATTGAAAAGGCATAGGCGTAACCCCAATAGGAGCCATATGTCGTCACTAATAAAGCAGAAACAGGACCCATCACTGCCCACCCTATATTGAATACCATTTGATTAACGGAGTTTGCTAATCCTTTATATTTATCATGGACGACTTCCATTGCAATCGCGCTTTGAATCGGATTACCGGCATTCATTAACGCCTGTCTCATTAAAAAACCAGCAGATGCAAGCCATACGGAAGTTGTAAAAGCCGTTAAAAACAAAAACGGCAACGACCCTAACTGAAATAGCACCAGGGCATTTACTTTCCCAACTTTTTTGACCAGCATCGGACCAATCAACATCGCAACAGCTGTCATTGCCGAACCAAGAGAAAGCACTAATCCGATAAATGCGGACGAAGCATCAAATCGATTGGCAAAATACAAATTCAAATAAGGAATGACTAGACCCGAGCCAATTCCTATTAACAATTGAGCAAAGGCAAATAACACAATAATGCGTACATTTATTTTAAATCCGCTGTCTTGTTCGGGAAGATTTATCACTGCTTCTACTTTCGATACCTCCGAAACAGTTTCAGGTTTTAATTTCAATAAAGGTACAATCCCACATGTGAACAGTGCTGCTCCTGCAAGAAGAGACCAACGGATGGCGTCGACCGCAGTCATTCCAAATCCAAATTCGAGAACATCAGCCAATACCCCGCCACCGAGACTCCCAATTACACTTGCCACTGTGACAACCGAAAAGTGAATACTGAACAAGTGCATACGCTCGGAAGCTTTTGAGTTTTCTGCGAGAAAAGGAACGCCTGACACCTGCACAATAGCCATAAAGAGTCCTGTAAAGAACGCTGCAATGACAATAGGTTCTTCAGTTACAACTATACTTCTATAAAATAATGTACTCGCCGTCAGTAATGTACCGACCACTATGCTCCATTTCCTTCCGAAACGATCACTCAAAAATCCAGCAGGAATCAGGACAAGTGCTGTTGCTAAAGACATATATGAAATGACTTTCCCATTTACGACTTCGGATAATCCGAGTTCTTTTATATATAAATTGTACATGACCATAAACACGCCCATACCAATTTGAATCAGGACATTCGCAAGCATGAACATCCGTATGTTTTGATTAAAACCTGTAGTTTTTTTCTTCCATTCAGACAACCATGTATTCATGTTTATATATATCCTCTAACCCCTTTGTTTCGCCTCTCTAAATATAAGACTTTCATTTGGAAGATGCAATGCTTAGAAATGCGTAAGCACCACTCTAGCCTGAAACCGTTGCTAGGCGAGATTCGAAAGCTTGCTTTCGTATGAGGGACTGAAGCTTAGGTGCAGACTGGCGCTTGGATTTGGACACAGCAAATCATGAAAGAAAGAAATTACCTCGAAAAGATCTAACTTTGTAATAAGCATAAAAAAGGGAGTGCCCCTTAACCCACTTGCGGGTTAAGAGCCACTCCAGATTGTAAGCGATACATTTGTTCATAGCGGCCACCGAGTGCAACTAATTCATCATGTGTTCCTTGTTCAACAATTGCCCCTCGATCCAATACTAAAATGCGATCTGCATTTTTAATAGTAGAAAGTCGATGCGCAATAATGAAAGTTGTACGTCCTTTTTTCAGCACTTCCATAGCATGCTGAATAATTTCTTCTGTTTCTGTATCAATATTGGAAGTTGCTTCATCCAAAATTAATATCGCAGGATCAAATGCTAATGCACGAGCGAACGAAATTAATTGACGCTGACCTGACGAAAGAGTGCTTCCTTTTTCAATTACCGGCTCATCAATTCCATTTGGTAAATGCTTCAGAACACGTTCTCCTCCAACTGCATCCAGAGAAGCTATCACTTTTTCACGGGATATTCTTGCATCTCCAAGGCTGACGTTGGATTCAATGGTGCCTGTAAATAAGTAAGGATCCTGCAAGACAATTCCCATATGATCTCGTACCGTTTGTCGGGACAAGTCTTGAATGTTTGTTCCATCGATGGTTATAGCACCTTTGGATACATCATAGAAACGGAACAATAAGTTCATGATAGAGCTTTTCCCGGATCCGGTATGACCAACTAACGCCACCGTCTCCCCTTGCTTAGCTTCAAATGAAATGTTTTTCAGTACATACTCTTCATCTTTATAAGCAAACCAGACGTCGTCGAATCGAACATTGCCTCGATAACGGGCAATTTTTTCGTCGCTGACCTCTTCACCAGAGCGATCCAGTAATCGGAAAACACGTTCAGCAGCTACAAGTGCCTGCTCTAATTTAGCTAACTGATTCACAACACCCGTCACTGGGTTAAACAGTCGCGTAATGTAATCAACAAAAGCATATAACACACCAACTGAAATCGCAGTGGTTGCATTCAAAGATGCTCCGCCGAAATACCAAATGAATAATACAAATGTAATAGAGCGGATTGCACCAACCAGGTTATGTGAAGTTCCCGCATCCAAGTACAACAGTTTATTTTGATACTTGTAATGTTCGCGATTCATCACTTCGAACTCTTCTTGCATTTGTTCTTCACGACGGAATGCCTGAATAATCGTCATACCTTGAATGGATTCATTAATCATCGCGTTCATATCACTTACTTTTGCACGGACGATGTGGTTATATTTCGATGCATATTTTCGGTACATGACCATCCATACAAACAAAATAGGTAAAACAAATAATGCGATAGAAGCCATTTTCCAATCCAAGAAGAACAGCGCCACATAAATACCTGTAATGTACATAGCGCTTGAAGCAAATTGAGAAAGAACTGTTACATATAATTCTCGTATTGCTTCCGTATCGTTTGTGATACGTGCAACTACTTTACCGGCAGGCAAGTTATCAAAGTAGCGGATCGGCAATGTTTGGATGTGTTGATACACATCATTTCGCATTTTTTGAATAACACGGTTCGCAGCTTTTTGTAGCAATAAATATTCACCGTAACGGAAAATTGCTGCCACGACTGTTAAGGCAAAGAACACACTAAGCAGCATCACAATCGGTTCAAAATCTATTGAACCTGCAGTCGTATCTGCAATATGTTCGTCAATGATTTTTTTGGCAATCAAAGGGCCTGCCAAGTCGGCTGCTACTGCAACCGTCAGCATGGCAATTCCCATGATTAATAATTTTTTATAATGAAGGGCGTACAGCCATAATCTTTTTCCTGTACTCATGATGACACCTCCTCAATTTGCTGTCGGTCGAACTGTTCTTTATACCAGCCCTCATTCTCCAGCAAATCTTCATGTGTACCTTCTTCAATCATTACACCGTCGTCCAATACAATAATCCAATCTGCATGTTGGATGGCTGATAGACGATGCGTGGTAATAATCGTTGTTTTTCCTTGTCGTTCTTGTTGGATATTTTCAATAATTCGCGCTTCTGTTTTTGCATCAACAGCGGACAAGGAATCATCCAATAATAAGATTTCAGGATTTTTAATGAGTGCTCGGGCGATTGAAATACGTTGTTTTTGACCGCCAGATAAC